>JAJQIQ010000043.1 GCA_021199135.1 Clostridiales bacterium
GCACAGGACCCTGTGGTGATTAGGGAGAGAAACTATGCGAAGTGTCTCGGTGAGGGGCTAAAGATTGTAGGGAAACATTTTAGTGCCATGGCTGGTTTTTTGTGGCCCGTGGCTGTGCTCTATGCTCTTGTGTACATTGTGGGCTGCTTCGTCCAGATGAACGCTTTGCCTAATGTCCTTAGTGGTAAGGCATGGCGTGGTGAGGTGTGCGTGATTGTAATGTACATTTTGTCCATAATTGTCTCTGCGGCATACGGGGCTTGCATGTTTTGGCAGCAGCGGCAGTTGGTGGCTGGAGCAGGTATCCCGAAAGCCAGAATCTGGAAGATATGGCGTGACGTGCTGCCTCTGTTTTGGCGTATGCTCTGCCTTGTCTGTCTCTATGTGGTGATAGCTTTCGTCTTGGTCTTGCTGTTTAGCCTGCTCGTGTCGGCTTTGTCTTCAGCCTCTGCTTCTGGCGTTCTCCTGACTTGCGTGAGCGTTGTGGCGTTCTGTTTGCTCTTGTTGGTGTGCACGCTTTTTTGTCTGGTTACTTTCGAGTATATGCTTGGAGATTGCAGCTTCGGCTCCGCTATTGGCAGTTTGCGCTGGAGTTGGCGCTATTTCGGTCGCACCTTGGTTGTCACATTCCTTTGCATGCTCATTGTGGCAGTGGTGTGTCTCGTGTTGTCAGCGCCTTCTATGGTTTGTTCCTATGTTGAAGGCGTGGTGCTGGCAACTCGCTTGCAGGGTGACGTGGCAGATTTGCCAGGCTCTTTTGCCGGTCTGCTGTTTCTCGCATGGCTCTTGTCGGCTTTGGGCAGTTGTTTTGGTACTTTGCTGTTCAGCTATCCTCTTTGCCTCAACTGGGGAGCGATACATGCCACCGAGAGCGAGAGAAAGGGCAAGTTGGAGCAAGACTAAAGCTCCTCTTTTCATGGAAAAGCGACTTGAGATAAGAAACAGCACTGCCGAGTTTTTAACCTTCATCGCTGAAGGGGAGGAAACAGGCGTGCAGGTAATGTACAGAAATGAAACTATCTGGGCCACGCAGAAAGCTATGGCTTCATTGTTTGATGTTGGCGTGCCTGCTGTTAGCAAGCATCTGAACAACATTTATGACGAAGGAGAACTTAAAAGGGAAGCAACTATTTCCAAAATGGAAATAGTTCAAATGGAGGGAACTCGTCAAGTGACAAGATCTACTGAGTTTTATTCTCTTGATGCCATTATTTCCGTAGGCTATAGAGTCAATTCTATACGAGCAACACAGTTTCGACAGTGGTGCACATACATTTTGCGACAGTTCGCATTGCGCGGATATGTGATAGACAGGAAGCGCATGGAGAATGGTTCATTCATCGGTGAGGACTATTTTGAACATCTGCTTGCCGAGATAAGGGAGATACGATTAAGCGAGCGACGTTTTTACCAGAAACTTACTGATATATATGCAACTGCCTTAGACTACAATAAGGACGCGCCGACCACTCGGAGATTCTTTCAGAAAGTGCAGAACAAAATGCATTATGCGGTTCATGGACATACAGCTGCAGAACTGATTGTAGACAGGGCAAACGCTGAATGTGAGCACATGGGTCTGACGACGTGGGAGAAAGCACCAAGGGGAAAAATAGTAAAGACAGATGTGACGGTGGCAAAGAACTACTTGCAAGAGGACGAACTCGAGGCTATGGGCAGAATAGTCAACGCTTTTCTTGATGTTGCTGAAGATATGGCAAAAAGGCATATTCCCATGACAATGGAGGATTGGGCAAAGCGCATAGATAAGTTTCTTGATGCGACCGACCGACCTAAGTTACAAGACGGGGGAAAGGTGACAGCTGAATATGCTAAAGATTATGCGGAGACGGAGTTCGAGAAATACAGAGTTTTGCAGGATCGCCTATTCCGCTCGGATTTCGACAGCTTCAGTGAGAGTACACTATTATACCCCGATATTCCGTTCGATAGAGAATAATTAGCCGCCTATGGGCTTGCCTTACAACTTTTTCTTAGTTAAAGAAATTCCAGGAGACACCGAAGTGAATGGTCAAGGGGTCCATGGCATAATGAGGAGCCCAGAACATGTTGCCAGAGCCAGCGTTGAAATGCTGCACGGCTCCATATACGCGGCAGTGCTTCAGATGTAGATTTAAGTACGCGCTTAAGACGGGATAATTACCCACTTTCACGCGAGGGTTCGAGGCATCCTGCACAGCGTATTGCCCGATGGCGACAGAATAGTCTGGCGCGTAGTATGAGGTGAAATAGCGGCAGTCGGCTCCCAGTTCCACGTTTAGCACATGAGCTATGCAGAAACCCAAGTAAAGATTGCCATAAAGATTGAGCTTGGGCAGCGGCAAGGCACTCTGGTCGGAGGATGTCTGATAGGTGACCTCTGTGTCTAAATGCAGCGGGCCCAACTTGAAGTCTTGCTGCAGAGCCGCCATGAACACCTGCACGCTGCCAGACTTCTGCCTTACTGCCACAGAATGGCTGTAATCCGCCGCAAGCACGCTGGTGGAGTCTGTGCCGGTGAGCGTGTTACGCATGCCAAAATATGTATAGTTCTTTATGTTCTCAACGCCCACAGTGAGCTTGGTGCGGGTGCGCTTTACCTCCAAAGAGCCTTCTATCCGCGTCTTGAACTCGTCGGAAAGGTCGTTGTCCCACCACTCGAACTGGCTGTGGTAATGGCGGAAATAGAAACTGGGGTTGAGATTTTTCACGTAGGCATGAGCTTCCAGAGACACGGTGTCTTTCTTGCCTAAGGGAAAGTTAAGATTAAGTTTGCCGTCTACCTGGAACTGCCCCACGTCCTCACCAAGAAGCACAACCTCACCGTTCACATTGTAGTGAATGAGCGTGCCTTGTGTTCGGCTTATCTCGCCTCCCACGGAGATGTCCTGCTCGTGATAGGTGCGGCTGTAGACCGTGTCGCCTATCTCGGGTAGCGTGAACGAGCGGAATTGGTGGGTGGCAAAAAGCGTCACTCCCATGGCTGCCCATTTGTTGAAGCCCTCGAGTAGCGCCAGCGCCAGAGTGTTGCGTATTTGCATCGCGTTCGTCTGGTCGTGCACATTGTTGAGAGTTCCGTAGAAGAAGTTTGTGTAGTAGCCGCTTGGCGTGTCGTAGGAGTAATATGTGTGGTGGAGGTTGTCGAGCTGGAAGGTGTGGATGATGGCTCCGACGGGGATGAACTCCTGCGGTTTTATAAGTTTGTTCTCCCAGTCGGTGCGGAGAGAGTCGAGCACCAGAGCCTGGCGCATTGTGTCGACGGCAAGAACTTGTTGAATGCTATCGGTCAGTTGGCTCAATAATTCACTGTCTTCCGGCACTTTGGGTTGCAGACTGTCTGGCAGGATAATCTCGTGGTAGCTGCCAAGATTGAAGCGATGAGTCAAGTAATAGGTCTGATTGTCATTGCGGTTCCAGGTGTCGGTGAGCGTTGTGGGTATATCCTTCGACGTGTAACTTTGCGGGAAACTTTGCGGGTCGGTGATGTAAATGTCGTCCTCTATGCCGCCGTTTTCAGATGTCTTGCTGTGGTTTGCGTCTATCCAGGCATGCATGTTATAGCGGTCTCCCAAATAG
>JAJQIQ010000195.1 GCA_021199135.1 Clostridiales bacterium
CTTCTCGCCGCCGTAAAGCTTTTTCCCGCGCTGGAGTTCAGCCTCTCCGTTCACAAAGACTTGGCCGTCATTTATGATGAACTTCGCGTCTACGCCTGAACCGACCACTCCGGCTTTCTTGAGCGCCTGCCCGAGCCGGATGAAATCTTCGCCATCGCGGATTGAAACCTTAATCAATAGGATGTCCCTCTTTTCTTTAGGTTAGTTGTAACTAACTATCTACACAGCATTGAAATTAACCGGCAGAATCACGTAGATGTACTTCTTCGCCTCGTCGCGGATGAAACACGGCGCCTTCGGGTTCACCATGTACAGCGTGATCTCCTCGTCATCGATGGCGCGCAGCGCGTCGATGAAAAACTTCGGATTGAAGCCTATGAGGATGTCCTTGCCGCTCTTCTCGATGTCGAGGCTCTCATTCATCGACCCGACGAACGTCGTGATGCGGAGGTCTACCCTGCCGTCCTCGAAATTCAGGATGATTGGCTTCTTCTCACCCTCGCGGATCATCAGAGTCGCACGGTCGATGCAGTCGAGGAATCGCTTCTTGTTTATCGTGACTTTCGTCTCGTAGTCGTCGGAAAGCATCTGCTCCACCCTGAAGTACTCACCCTCAATCAGACGGGAGACTACCGTCGTCTGGTCAAACTCAAACACGATGTGATTCTGCGCCAGGTATATGTCCACATCGTCGTCGATGCTGCCCGGGATGATCTTGCTTATCTCGTTTAAGGTCTTCGACGGCACTATGACTTTCTTGTGCTCGTAGTTCTCCTTGAGGCCGATGTTTCTTATGGAGATGCGGTGGCCGTCCAGCGACACCACCTTGAGGATGTCGTCCTCCACCTCGAAGAGTTCGCCCGTCATGACTGGACTGGCCTCGTTGTCGGAGACGGAGAATATTGTCTGACGAATCGCTTCTTTTAAGGTGAACTGCGATATCGAGATTGCCCTGTTCCTCTCGACGAACGGAATATAGGAGAAGTCGTCCCCAGACTTTCCGATGATGTTGAACTTCGCCGACTCGCAGGTAATCACGGTCTTGAAAGATGAGTCCGTCTCGATGGTGACGTCGCTGTCGGGAAGTTTTCTCACTATCTCAGAAAATATCCTGGCGTCGAGGGCTATCACCCCCCTCTCCATTATGTCCCCGTCGAGGATGGTCTCTATTCCGAGTTCCATGTCGTTCGCCATCATCTTGATCTCGCCAGCGGAGGCGTCAATCAGGATACATTCGAGTATAGCCATGGTCGTCCTCACCGGAACAGCTTTCGACACTGTGTTTACTCCGAGCAGGAGGTTTGACTTTGAACAGATCAGTTTCATTTAAAAAACTCCCTTCATGATGGCTTTGTGTATATAAATAATATAAGATATCCGTAACAGTAATAATAGGGGGCGTTCATATGTGTATAAGCCCCAGCAGCCGCCAAATCTCAAGCGCTAGGATGATTCATAACTCCCTGCACACTGGGTGAAGACGGTGGGAAAGAAAAGTGGCAAAATCTAGGCTTAACTTTTCATTGAACCCGAATCCACCTCATGTGAACATCGGAGGGTTGACGGCTTTATGATCCTTCCTATTATAATAGGAAGAAACTAGTTCGGATTTATCTTCTTTTTGATGGTCTCTATCAGGTTCCTGGTGGCTTCGTCCGTCTCGTATTCCTCGCTTATGCGCTTGATTCCGTGGATGATCGTGGAGTGGTCGCGGTTGCCGAGCAGCTGGCCGATCGCATCGAGCGGCCTGTCCGTCATGTTCTTGCAGAGGTACATAGCAATCTGGCGCGGCTTTGAGAATTCCTTGCTGCGCTTCTTCGATATCATCTGGTCGACCGTGAGGTTGAAGTGCTCCGACACGACCTCGATGATGAGTTGCGGGGTGATTTCGCGAGGCTTGTCGGGCGTGATGATGTTTGCGAGCTCCTTCTCGGCGATATCCATAGTGAGAGGCTCGTGGACAAGGTTGTTGTAGGCAATCAGCCGGTTCAGGGCTCCCTCGAGCTCGCGGACGTTGTACTTGATGTTGCTGGCGATATAGTTTAAGATATCGTCGCTTATCTTGAAATCATCGGTCTCGGCTTTCTTGCGGATGATGGCCATGCGCGTCTCGTAGTCCGGGAAGCCGATGTCCGCCATCAGTCCCCACTCGAAACGGGAGCGGATCCTCTCCTCGAGGGTCTCCATCTCCTTCGGGGGCTTATCGGAAGTGAGGATGATCTGCTTGCCCTGCGTCTGGAGAGCGTTGAAAGTGTGGAAAAACTCTTCCTGGGTGCTCTCCTTTCCTATTATGAACTGTATGTCGTCGATTATGAGGACGTCGACTTTGCGGTACTTGTCGCGGAACTTCGTCATCGCGGAGGAGTTGCCGTTGCGGATGGACTCGATGACCTCGTTCGTGAACTCCTCGGAGGTCACGTAGATGACCTTCAGTTGTGGGTTCTTGGAGAGGATGAAGTGGCCGATCGACTGCACGAGGTGCGTCTTGCCGAGCCCTGGGCCTCCGTAAATATACAGCGGATTATAAGCCTCGCCGGGAGATTCCGCGACCGCGAGCGATGCGGAGTGGGCGAAGCGGTTGTTGTTGCCTACTACAAATGTATCAAAAGTATAATTAGGATTTAAGTTTGAGTCCTCAAGGGAGGACTTTGTCTTGGTCTCTTTCATTTCGACGCGGGCATCTACGTCCCCGAGAGACTTAGTCTCCTCCGGCAGTATGAACTCGATGTCGTACTCGATCTTCGTGATCTCCACGATAGCGACACGGAGAGGGGAGAGATACTTTTTTTTGATGTAGCTGAGCGCCATCTGCTCTGACGGTACGAGGATGTAGAGGGTGTTACCCTTGATAGCATAGACTTCGAGAGGGCGCAGCCAAGTGTCGAAAGAGACGTCGCTGATGTCGTGCTCGGTCTTCACCATGTTCAGTATTTCGTCCCATTTTTCGATTATTTCGTCCATCGTGTCCTGTAAACTCCTGTATAATAGAATAGTGCTCTAAAAAAGAGCGCAAGTATCCATCGTCGTATAAATGTAATTTTACACTATTTTGTGAATTAAATCAAGTTAAATCAAGACATACTTTATCGATTGAGCGTCCAGTTATCAACAATTTCTCCACAAAATGAGGATAACTTTAAAAATATTGACTTTATGCCTTGACTTGCAAAATTTTTCTGATATAATTGCTATTGATGTTTTTTGTAATTTTGGAAAGAGGGAGGTAGATTGCCGTGAAGATGACATACCAGCCGAAGAAAAGGCATAGGAAAAGAGTGCATGGTTTCCGCAAGAGAATGAGCACGGCTTCCGGGAGGAAGGTACTGGCAGCAAGGCGTCGGAAGGGAAGAAAGCGTTTATCAGCTTAGGATGGATTTAAAAGTAACCTTAGGCCACAGTTTTGTGGTCTTTTGTTTCTTTTAAAGGAATGCTTATGAAATTTTCGGATTCCCTGAAAAAGATGAAGGATTTCCAGAAAGTGTACAAGAGCGGGAAGTCGCGTGCGAACAGGCTTCTCGTGATGTATGTCCTGGAGAATGGCACGGAGCTCAACAGAGTCGGGATTTCAGTCAGCAAGAAAGTCGGGAACAGCGTGGTGCGCCATCATGTGACGCGCCTGATCCGTGAGAGCTACAGGCTCCATGAGGATGAATTTGACAGAGGGCTTGACATCGTCATTATTGCCAGAAACCCGGAGCGGAGCGCGACATACCGCGAGACGGAGAGCGCACTTCTGCACCTTGGAGCCCTCCACGGAATAGTGAGAAAGACCGGAAACGAAGTTCAGAAGTGAAGTTTTGAAGTTTGGAGATTGTCCATGAAGAAGCTTGTTATCGCGATGATTCGCTTTTATCAGAAATATCTGTCGCCTATGAAGAGCACGAGGTGCCCGTACTATCCGACCTGCTCGCACTACGGGCTCGAGGCCATTGAGAAGTACGGCGTGGTCAAAGGCGGCGCGCTGGCAGCCTGGAGGATCATGAGGTGCAATCCGTTCTCAAAGGGCGGATACGATCCGGTTCCGTGAACTTTGAGGAGGATTTATGGAGGTTTTTATGCCAGCTATTGAGTTGACCGCGTTCAATGGACCGATACTCGGGCCGATCGCGAAGGTCCTGGGCTGGATCATGAACGGGATATACATCGTTTTCTACCGGCTTTTCGGTGTTGAAAATGTGGTAGTCAGCATCCTGGCCATGACCATCATCATCTATATGTGCCTGCTTCCGCTGACTATAAGGCAGCAGAGGTTTTCCAAGCTTTCGCAGGCGATGCAGCCGGAGATTCAGGCCATCCAGGCCAAGTACAAGAACAAGAAGGACAACGCGTCGATGCAGGCCATGAACGAGGAGACGCAGATGGTGTACCAGAAGTACGGCGTCTCCCCGATGGGAAGCTGTTTGCAGCTGATCATCCAGATGCCAATCCTGTTCGGACTCTACCGCGTGTTCTACAACATTCCTGGTTACATCACGCACATCAAGGACTGCTTCGGCATCCTGCATGACGGCACCGTCGTGAGCGGCGGGCTCGTCGACATCGTCACGAAGACGTCCGGCTACCAGGACATCATGACGCAGATGGTCACGGATTACAAGATAAACTCCGTGGTGACGGACTTCACGGTGACTGACCAGTCGACGCTGAATAACTATGTCGTCGACGTGCTGTACAAGCTCCCGAAGGCGGGCTGGGAAAGCCTGACGTCGCTGTTTCCAAAGATTGGCGACGCGGTGGCGGAGATCACGCCGCACATCAACCGCATCAACTACGTTTTCGGGATAAACATCTCCGAGACCCCGTGGCACGCCATGACGACGAACTTCGCGGACAAGGCATGGCTGATGGTCTTTCTGCCGCTGCTCATTCCGCTGATTTCCTACGCGACGCAGATCGTCAGCATCAGGATGATGCCGACGGCGACGCAGAACGATGAAGATTCGATGTCGCGCCAGATGAAGAGCATGAACATGATGATGCCTCTGTTTTCACTGTTCATCTGCTTCATAACCCCTGCCGGCCTAGGTATGTACTGGATTTTCAGCGCGGTCGTGCGTATCGTGCAGCAGTTCTTCATCAATAGGCACTTTGACAGGCTCGACATCGACGTGATGATTGAGCAGAACGCGCAGAAGCGGAAGAAGAAGCTCGAGAAGAAGGGCGTGACCGAGGAGCAGATGAGGCAGGCGGCGCAGATCAAGACGCGCTACGCCGGAAACTCCGCCAGCACTGCGAATACCGCGAACAAGAACAACATGGCTTCCAAGGCTAACACAGCCAACAGGAGCAATGCGTCCGGGGCAAAGACCAGCTCTTCCTCAAAGGGAGGCCAGTCAAAAGGAACGCAGGTGTCCCAGGCGAACGAAGCGCAGGCCAAGAAGGCTGACGAGATCAAGCAGGCGGCAAGGCCGGACAGCCTGGCGGCGAAGGCGAATTTGGTAAGAGACTTTAACGAGCGAAATAATAAGAAGTAACAAGAAATTTAAATCAAAATTTAATAATTTTGAAGCATTGAGTAGGAATTATTGTAAAAATTTAATCACGATTTGATTTATTTTGAATAGGAAATGGGGTGCTGTTATGGACTTTATGGAATTTTCTGCTAAGAATGTGGACGATGCGGTCACGGAGGCCTGCATGCAGCTCGGGGTGACGAGCAGTGAGCTTGAGTACGAGGTTGTGGAGAAGGGAAGCTCCGGGTTTCTGGGGCTTGGCAGCAAGAACGCTGTCATAAAGGCGCGGCGCAAGGACGGCAAGGCTTCGGATGAGACTTTCAAGTCCGTCGAGAAGAAGCCCGCTCCGGAGAAGAAGGAGAGGAAGGCCAGTCCTCGCAAGGAGGAGCGCAGTTCCGCGGCCAAGGAGCCTGCGGCCAGCACCGTTGCTGCTAGCACGGGCAGCGATGACTCCGAGAAGAAGAATCTTCCGCTGATCAAGCCGGACGCGACGGGCTCTACCGTAAACGAGATCGCGGAGAAGTTCATGAAGGAGCTGTTTGCGGCGATGAAGCTCGACGTCAAGGTCACGGTGACGGTCGACGATTCCGAGAAGGAGATCGACGTGGACATGGAGGGGCCGGAGATGGGTATCCTCATCGGGAAGCGCGGGCAGACGCTCGATTCGCTCCAGTACCTGACGAGCCTCGCCATCAACAAGCAGCTGACTGACTACTATAAAGTCAAGGTGGACACTGAGGGTTACCGCGCCCGCCGCAAGGAGACGCTCGAGAACCTCGCGCACAACATCGCATACAAGGTCAAGAGGACGCACCGGGCCGTGAGCCTCGAGCCGATGAATCCTTACGAGCGGCGGATCATCCACTCGGCGCTCCAGAATGACAAGTACGTCTGGACGAAGAGCGAGGGGGACGAGCCGTTCCGGCACGTGGTCGTGAAGCCGAGCAACAACCAGCGGCGCAGCTATGACCGGCAGTCTTCATACGGCGGGCACCGCAGTTACGACCGGCAGTCGTCATACGGCAGCGACGCAGAGTAAATACAACGAGAATTGATGCGACGGGTATCCGCTAATGTGGATACCCGTTTTGTTACGATACCAGGGAGGGCGCGTATGAATTCGGAGACGATTGCGGCGGTGGCGACGGCGATGTCGCCGGCGGGCATCGGGATTGTGAGGATAAGCGGGGATGAGGCGGTCGCCGTCGCGGATGAGGTGTTTCGGGCGAAGTCCAAAAAGAAGCTCGCCGAGTGCGCAAGTCATACAATTCATTATGGGAATATCTGCGACGGCGGCTCGGTCGTCGACGAGGTGCTCGTCCTTCTCATGCGCGCGCCGCACTCGTACACGGCGGAGGACACCGTCGAGATCGACTGCCACGGCGGGGTGTTCGTCACGAGGAAGGTCCTCGAGGCGGTGCTTAGTCATGGGGCGAGGATGGCGGAGCCGGGGGAGTTCACGAAGCGGGCTTTCCTGAACGGGAGGATTGACCTCTCGCAAGCGGAGGCCGTGATCGACGTGATAAACTCACAGAACGACTATGCCCTGGCCGGTTCGGAGAGCCAGCTGCGCGGGAGCCTCCGCGACGAGGTTATCCACATCCGCGAACAGGTTCTCCACGAGACGGCGTTCATAGAGTCCGCGCTCGACGACCCGGAACACATTTCTCTCGACAATTATTCTGAATCTTTGCACAATACTGTGGAAACATTGTTGAAAAGTGTTGACAGCATGATAGCCTCCTTCGACAATGGCCGAATTTTCAGGGAAGGCATCGACACCGTGATTGTGGGCAAGCCGAATGTGGGCAAGTCCTCACTTCTCAACATCCTTGCCGGGCAGGAGCGGGCGATCGTGACCGAGGTCGCGGGGACGACGCGCGACGTGCTCGAGGAGCACATCATGTTGAATGGGATTCCGCTCAATGTGATGGACACCGCCGGGATCCGGCAGACGGACGATAAGGTCGAGAAGGTCGGGGTGGAGCGCGCGAGGAAGTTTGCGGCGAAGGCCGATCTGCTCATATACGTCGTGGACGGGTCGGGGCAGCTCGACGACGACGATTTCGAAATCATGGATATGCTTCGAGGCGAGCTGCGCGGAAAGAAGACTGTCGTGCTCTTGAACAAGTCAGACCTAGAGCAGGCCATCACAGAGAACGATATTATATCTAGATTAAATTTTTCTGTACCAGTCATCTCGGTTTCCGCGAGGGAAAATTCTGGCATTGACGAGTTCGAGCGGACGGTCACGGAGATGTTTTTCGGCGGGCAGCTGAGGTTCAACGACGAGGGCTTCGCGGTGAACGCGAGGCAAAGGTCGGCGCTCGCCGACGCAAGGGAGCATCTGGTGCTTGTGGAACGGACAATCGAGGACGGGGTGCCGGAGGACTTTTTCACGGTGGATTTGATGGGGGCGTATGAAGCACTCGGAGAGGTTATAGGTGAAGAAGTCGGTGAAGAACTTGTGGAGGAAATTTTCTCGGAGTTCTGTATTGGGAAGTAATTGAGCAAATTGCGGTGTGGGAGATATGGATATGCGAGACGGGAGTATTCCACATATTGTTGAAAATTATGACGTGGTCGTCGTGGGGGCGGGACACGCGGGGTGCGAAGCTGCGCTCGCGGCGGCGAGGCTCGGGCTCGAGACAATCATCTTCACGGTGAGCATCGAGAGCATCGCGATGATGCCCTGCAACCCGAATATAGGAGGTACCTCGAAAGGTCACCTCGTCCGCGAGGTCGACGCGCTCGGCGGGGAGATGGGCAAGAACATCGACAAGACCTTCATCCAGTCCAAAATGCTCAATAAGTCGAAGGGACCGGCTGTACATTCTCTCCGCGCACAGGCTGACAAAGCGGAATATACTAAAGAAATGCGTAAAACCCTCCAGAACACCGACCACCTGACGATAAGGCAGGCCGAGGTCGCGGAACTGCTGACCAATAAAGATATTAAATCAGGATTTAATAACCGCATCGCGGCGGTGCGGACGGTGTCGGGCGGGCTCTACCTCTGCAAGGCGGTCGTCCTCTGCACCGGGACGTATTTGCGGGCGCGGTGCCTGACCGGGGAGATGATCACGCACACTGGGCCGAACGGCCTCTCGGCGGCGAACCACCTGACGGACTCGCTCGTCGCGCACGGGATCGAGGTGCGGCGGTTCAAGACCGGGACGCCCGCGCGGATCGACCGGCGCAGCATCGACTTCTCGAAGATGGAGGAGCAGCGCGGCGACGAGAGGGTCGTGCCGTTCTCGTTTACGACGAACCCTGACGACGTGCAGATCGACCAGGTCTCTTGCTACCTGACTTATACAAATGAAAGAACGCACGATATAATAAGAAGGAACCTCGACCGCTCGCCGATCTATGCGGGGATCATCGAGGGGACCGGGCCGCGCTACTGCCCGTCGATCGAGGACAAGGTCGTGAAGTTCCCGGACAAGACCCGCCACCAGCTCTTCATCGAGCCGGAGGGCCTCGGCACGAACGAGATGTACGTCAGCGGGATGTCGTCGTCGATGCCGGAGGACGTGCAGCATGAGATGTATCGGACGGTCGCGGGGCTCGAGAACGCGAAGATCGTCCGCAACGCCTACGCGATCGAGTACGACTGCATCGACGCGAACCAGCTTTACCCGTCGCTCGAGTTCAAGAAAATCCCGGGTCTCTTCGCGGGCGGTCAGTTCAACGGGAGCTCGGGCTACGAGGAGGCGGCGGCGCAGGGCCTCATCGCCGGGATAAACGCGAGCATGGAAATCCTCGGGAGGAAGCCTCTTATCTTAGACCGCTCGCAGGCCTACATCGGGGTCCTCATCGACGATCTGGTCACGAAAAAAAACCGCGAACCTTACCGAATGATGACTTCACGAGCGGAATATCGTTTACTTTTGCGCCAGGACAACGCGGATTTGCGGCTTTCGCGCATCGGATACGAGATCGGGCTCGTCTCGAAAGAGAGATATGACTGGGTCTGCGAGAAGGAACGGCTCATCGACGAGGAGATAGGTCGGGTGAAGCATGTAAACCTCGGGGCGACCGAGAAGGTGCAGTCGCTTTTGTCGGCAAACGGGAGCGTCCCGCTCGAAACCGGGACGACGCTCGCTGAGCTCATCAGGCGGCCGGAGCTTGATTATGAGAAGCTCGCTGAGGTCGACCCTGACAGGCCGGACTTGCCAGAGGAGGTCAGGGAGCAGGTCAACATTCTGATAAAGTACGAGGGCTACATCGACCGGCAGGAGAAGCAGGTCGGGAAGTTCAAGCGGCTCGAGAAGAAGCGGCTCCCGGTGCCGTACGATTACAGCGGAGTGTCGGGGCTCCGCATCGAGGCACGGCAGAAGCTGAATGAGTTCCAGCCGCTGAACATCGGGCAGGCGTCGAGGATATCCGGCGTGACCCCGGCGGACGTGTCGGTGTTGCTTGTGTACCTGGAACAACTGAAGAAATTAAACCCAAATTTATTTTCTGCATTAAACGCAGAGTGGGATGGTGATTGTGATGAGTGATAAGATTGAGAGCAAGAGCGGGATCGTCGTGTCTCCGAAGGCGAAGCCGATAGTCGGCGGGACGGCGATTCCCGCGGACATCATGGAAAACTTCGTGGAGCGGGCGCAGGAGTTCGGGGTTTCCGTGAGCGAGGAGCAGCAGGAGCTGTTCTCGAGGTTTTACGGGCTCATCATCGTGAAGAACCGCATGATGAACCTGACGAAAATCACGGAGCCGGAGGAGGTCGCGGAGAAACATTTTCTCGACAGCATCGCGCTGGCGGGGGTCATCGACCTCAGCGGGAGGCACTCGCTGCTCGACATGGGGACCGGCGCGGGCTTTCCGGGCGTTCCGCTGAAAATCACATTCCCAAAGTTGAAAATCACGCTTGCGGATTCACTGCACAAGCGTATAATCTTTTTGCAGGAGACCATCGCGGAGCTCGGGTTTTCCGGCGTGGAGCTGGTGCACGGGCGCGCCGAGGACCTCGCGCGGATGGACGGCTACCGCGAGAAATTCGACATTGTCGTCTCGCGCGCGGTGGCAAGCCTTCCGACGCTCGTCGAGCTCTGCATGCCTTTCGTGAAAGTCCACGGGAAGTTCATCGCCTACAAGGGCGGCGACTGCGATGAGGAGATCGACTCGGCGAAAAATGCCATCGCGCTGCTCGGCGGTGAGATCGCGGAGATACGCAACTTCACGCTGGGCGAGGCGGGGCGCACATTCGTCGTGGTCGATAAGGTGAAAAAGACAGACGCGCACTACCCACGGCGGGCAGGCCTGCCGGGAAAGAGGCCGTTGTGAGCGCGGGAAATTGTCATAGAAGGAGTGAAATGTTTTGAAAAAAGAGGCAAGACAGAGCAAATGGGCGGAAAAGTCGAAAAAGCAGGAAGAAACGTATGAACTGCAAAAGCAGGAACATATCGAAAAACTCGAAAAACTCGTAGAAGATGCGAAAAAGCCTGACAGCGAGATCCACGAGCACCGCAAACGTTACCTCACCTGCGAGAGGAAGGGCGTGTTCCTTCTATTGATATTGGCGGCGGGGATGATGGGCGCCTACACCTACAACCTACGCGGCGGGGTCTTCTGCAACGCGCAGACGGCGAACATCGTGCTGATGGCGATGGCGCTCGGGAGGGGCGAGTGGATGCAGGCCCTGTATTTCCTCATCCCGATCTCGGCATACGTCGCGGGGGCGTTCGTCTCGGAGGTGCTGCCGAGCCCAGTGAAGAGATTTCGGCTGCTGAGGTGGGACACGTTCCTGGTCGGGATGGAGATCATCGTCCTCTTCGCGATAGGGTGGATTCCGCTCACGGTCCCGCACCATGTCGTCCAGGTCATGATAAATTTCATCTGCTCGATGCAGTACAACACGTTCCGGCAGGCGGAGGGCATCCCGATGGCGACGACGTTCTGCACGAACCATGTGCGCCAGATCGGGATCTCGCTCGC
>JAJQIQ010000132.1 GCA_021199135.1 Clostridiales bacterium
GGCGACGGATAGGACGAAGGCCGGGATTGCGGCGCCCGCTCCCTGTATCGCGTTCATCAGCACGAAGAACATCCCTATGATCGGGGCGGAGCAGATGTATATCCTCGAGAACGTGATCCCGTACGAGCTCGCCTCCTTATCGCTTAGGAACGCGCCCACGAGCGGCTTCGCGAGGGCGAAGCATACGACAGTCATTATGATGCTTATGATAAACGCCAGTATCATGGAGAAGCGGAATATTTCCATGAACCGCTTCTTTGCGCCCGCGCCGAAGCAATAGCCAAACAGCGGCTGAACCCCGATTCCGAGACCCATGACGAGCGTGGTGGCGATGGAGTTGACCTTGAGCGCGACCCCGAGGCCCGCGAGGTACAGGTCACCGTAGGATGCGACGAGGTTGTTGATCAAGGTGGACGCCACGCTCATCAGGACGTTGCTGCAGAATGACGGGATGCCGATGGCGAACACGCCCTTGGCGATCCCGTTGCCAGCCCTGTATTCCTTGGGATTTAACGTGAGCTTGCTCTTTCCTGAGACCATGTATACCACATAGAAGCAGAACGCGAACCCGTTTCCGATCACGGTCGCTATCGCGGCGCCCGTCATGCCCCAGCCGAACCCGAGGATCATGATTGGGTCGAGGACGATGTTGATGATGTTGCCGGAGACCGTGCCGATCATGGCGAGCCTCGGCTTGCCCTCCGCGCGGAGGATGTTGCTGAAGCAGCCGCTTATGATGAGGAACGGCAGGCCGATGGCGAGGATGCGGAGGTACTGCGTGGTGTAAAGGAGCGTGTCGTCGCTCGCGCCTATGAGCCTGCTGACCGGAGTGACAAAAACTATAAGCAAAACCATGAATAAAAGCCCGACCACGAGGCAGGTCCAGAAACAGAATGAAGAAATATTTCGTGCCCTCTTTTCATCCCCGGAACCGAGCGTGCGGGAGATCAGGGACGTGCCGCCGACGCCGAACAGGTTGCCGACCGCCATGAATATCATGAATATGGGCAGGGCCAGCGAGACCGCCGCCACCATCAGGGCATCGCCCGTCCTCCCTAGGAAAAACGTGTCCGCCAGGTTGTAGATCATTATCATGATCATGCTGATTATCGATGGGATGATGTTCGTGATGACCGCCTTGGACACAGGCGCCCTCAGGATCAGTTCCGCATTTTTGTCTTCCATGATTTGTCCTCTCCCTTCTTTTATGAAGTTTATGTCATAATGTCATTAAAAAGGTTCTTTTTCCCATAAAGAGTAATTATAATAGGAAAAGGGACAATAATCAACCCCATAAAAGTTAAAAGTTCTATAAAGTTTATAAAATGTTCCTTGTTCTTGCTTGGCACTGCAATCTCTGTTTGCGCGGATTGACTGGCTGTGGTATAATTGATTTTGCAATTTTGTAAAGGAGGACTGCCATGCTTGTTTTAGAAAACCTCTCCTTTGACGTCGAGGAGGACGGGACAAAAGAGATCATTCGCGAGATGAACCTGACCATCGGCGACCGCAAGTTTGTCGTGATCACGGGGCCAAACGGTGGCGGGAAGTCCACTCTGGCCAAACTTATCGCCGGGATAGAGCAGCCGACAGCTGGCCGCATTTATTTTGACGGGACCGACATCACGGACATGAGCATCACGGAGCGCGCCCAAAATGGAATCGGATTCGCGTTTCAGCAGCCGGTCAAGTTTAAGGGGATCACCGTGCTCGACCTGCTGCGCCTCTCCACGGGGGAGAATTTGTCGGTGTCGAGCGCCTGCCAGTTCCTCTCCGAGGTCGGGCTGTGCGCGAAGGATTACATTAATAGGGAAGTAAACGCGAGCCTTTCCGGCGGGGAATTAAAGAGGATAGAGATCGCCACGGTCATCGCCAGGAACGCAAAGCTTGCCATATTCGACGAGCCGGAGGCCGGCATAGATTTGTGGAGCTTTCAGAACCTCATTCAGGTGTTTGAGCGGATGAGGGAGCAGACGGACGGGTCGATCCTCATCATCTCGCATCAGGAGAGGATACTGAACATTGCCGACGAGATTGTTGTCATCTCGGGCGGAAAAATCACGGCGCAGGGGAGCAGGGACGACATCCTTCCCACGCTTTTAGGCAGCGATTCAGCCGTGGACGCCTGCGCGAAATTATATCAGGACGGAGGTGCCGTGTGATGGATCAGATACAGAAGAGGATTTTGGCGGAGGTGGCCGACCTCCACGCTGTGCCGGAGGGCGCATACAATATCCGCGCAAACGGCCAGATGGCGGGGAGAAACACTACCGCCAACATCGACATCGTAAGCAAGGCAGACGGCAGCGGGATAGAGATTTACGTCAAGGCCGGGACGAAAAAGGAGAGCGTGCACATACCCGTCGTCCTGAGCCAGAGCGGGCTGACGGAGACCGTCTACAACGATTTCTTTATCGGGGACGACTGCGACATTGTCATCGTCGCCGGGTGCGGAATTTCCAACTGCGGCAGCCAGGACTCGGAGCACGACGGCGTCCACCGTTTTTATGTCGGGAAAAATTCCCGCGTCAAATATGTCGAGAAGCACTACGGCGAGGGCGACGGGAGCGGGAAGCGGATTTTAAATCCCGGCACGGAAGTTTATATGGAAGAAAACAGCTCGATGGAGATGGAGATGTCGCAGATAAGGGGAGTGGACTCCACCGTAAGGACGAACGTCGCCCACCTCAAATCGGGGGCTTCCCTCGCGGTAAAGGAGAGCCTGCTCACGCACGGTAGCCAGACCGCGGTCAGCAACTATGAGGTCTGCCTGGACGAAAGCGGCGCGAACGCGGACGTCATCTCCCGCAGCGTGGCGCAGGATAGCTCCAAGCAGACATTCAACTCAAAAATCGTCGGGAACGCCGCATGCAGCGGACATACGGAATGCGACGCGATCATCATGGGGAACGCGCACGTCCTCGCGGTGCCGCAGCTCGAGGCCAACGACATTGACGCGGCACTCATACACGAGGCGGCGATCGGAAAGATTGCCGGGGATCAGATAATAAAGCTGATGACGCTCGGGCTCACCGAGGCGGAGGCCGAGGAGCAGATCATAAACGGGTTTTTGAAATAATAAAAGAGGGCTTCATCATGTCAAAAATTGTACAGACAGCTGGAAGAAATGATCTTGGCGAGTTTGCGACGGATTTGCAAAAGCGCATTGCGTTCATAATGGAGCTGGACAAGTCGAAGGAGGTCTTTCGGCAGTCGTACCTTGCGAACGGGAGCCGCAAGGAGAACGATGCGGAGCACTCTTGGCACCTCGCGCTGATGGCGGTGCTGCTCGCCGACTATGCGAACGAGCCGATAGACGTGGCGCACACTGTCGAGATGGTGCTGCTGCACGACGTCATAGAGATTGACGCGGGCGACACCTACGCTTACGACGCGGCGGGCAACGCGACGAAGCGGGAGCGTGAGGTAAAGGCGGCTGACCGAATTTATGGGATGCTCCCCGATATGCAGCGCGACGAGCTGCGGGCGCTTTGGGATGAGTTCGAGGAGATGGAGACGCCGGAGTCGAAATTTGCGAATATGCTTGACCGCCTGCAGCCGATT
>JAJQIQ010000207.1 GCA_021199135.1 Clostridiales bacterium
CGTACTGCTCCGAGGTGAGTTCCACCTCGGTGGAATTATCCGATTCCTGATCAGGTGCCTGCTCGCAGCCGGCGATTCCTATTGCTACGAGGGTCGCAGCGAGGATGAGCGTGCCAGACCGCAGTCTCTTTGAAATCTTTTTCATGTCATTATCCCCAACTATTTATTCCATCACCGTCTTCTGCGCGATTCCCATCGTGAGGCAGAACGCCAGCGCAACTGCCATGACCTTGATGATCTTTGACTTCCTGTTTGTGTGTGTCATAATGTTGCTCCTTTCCGCCGTGCCTTGCGCGGCCTTAAGTGTGGCATGGGACGGGGTCTGAACCGCCCCATGCCATAGTTGATCATTACTTGTTGCTTCCGTCTGAAAGCTCAACACCACTTACTTGTCTTTCTGTTGCGGTCTCTTCGGCTGATGCAGTATGCCGGCGCATACTGGCGGAAATGCCTCGCTGCTGCTGGCTGCCTCCTTTCTTGCCATGCGCTCAGTCACCTTCAGAACCGTTTTGCTTACGTCCTTCATTTTTCGTCCTCCTTCTAGAAGTTTATCTGGGCAATGCCCGTTATCTTTGCGTCGAATTCAGTATAAGCTCTCCAAGCGGAAATTCAACATCCATTGCATAAAACGACATTTTTTTGCAGAAAACGGCAAAAATTTGACTTGCAATCACATATTGCACCCACGCCCCTCGCATCCATGTTTGTAATATCTCCTTTGTAAGTGTCTTCACCGCTCCCCCACGTCCGTCCGGCGCGACATCACGTAAAACGCCAGGCCGTAAAACACTATGATCCACAGGGCTGCGACGATCAGCGCTATGCCCACCAAGAACCAAATGCAGGATAGGTTCCGTTTTATTTCAGTGCGTATCATTTATACAATCATCCTCTTGCTTTTTCCATGTCTTATGGGGTTTATAACGTTAAATGAGACAGGCCAAGACAAATGTCCTGCCCTGCCCCAATCAGTGAATTAATTATATCACGATTTGATTTTTAGTAGATCCCGGTGCAGTCGTAGTGGTACAGCTCCCCCGTCACCGCGTCCACGAGTATGCTCTCATCGTGAGTATCCAACGTCGTACCGCTAAAAAGTGAACTGCTTGACGAGGCAGCCAGGAACGCCCAGACCGGGCGCAGGTACGTCGTGTCATTTAAAGCCCCGAAATACCCCTGTTGCTGATTATCCGCCTCCGTGTTGTCCTGCTCCAGCACGTACACGAGGCCGAAGTCGGAGAAGCTCATCTTGTTTGCGTGGGCGATCTCATCCTTGATCTGCTGCGCCGCCCATATGGACGATATGATGCTCTCCTCAGTCTCAGTGGATTCGATGCCGATGAGCCAGGTTCCGATATTGAAGTAATCCAGCGTCCCCTTATGGCGCATCACCGCCTCAAAGCGTGCGCCCTTGTGCACCACGTCGTAATACTGCCCCGTGGTGAGGAACTCATAATCCGAGCTGGTGTCGACGGCCATGCCTTCGCATACCCTGCCGATCGAAAGGTTGTACTCGTAGCATCCCGTGTCAGGGTTTTTCATGACATACAAGTGCTGGACCCTGTAGGTGAACGCATCGTTTTCCAATGGGGATAGGTATTCGTTCAAAAGCCCCTCGACCGCCTCCACCGCCTCGGCGACGGAGCATTCCCCGTCCATGAGTTGCCAGGTATCCTCGCCTGCCTCGTCGCCCCACTCGAAGTCGTAGCTCTTCACGCAGGCATCGCCGCGAAGCTCTTCCATGTCCTGGAGGGCATTTCCGCAAAAAAAGCCCCTGGAATCATATGACATCCACACTCCCGTCTCCTCGTCTTCCTTGGAGATTCCCCAGTAATCCGACTCTGGTCCCCTCGTGTTACGGGTCGGCTCTATGGACGACCAGTCCACGGAGTCGTAACTGCTCCATATCCCCCGAAGCGCTGCAAGGATTTCGCCGCTGTCCTCCTCGGGCGTATACAACGTCGTGAGCTTGAGCGTTGATACGTAGTCCCCTTCGGGGAGCGCGACATAGTCCGGGAAATAAATCCCGTCCAGGCTTCCCCCGGCGAGCTCCTGGGCCTGTTCCTTGGCCTCTGCCACCGTGACGTACTGCCCCGATGAGTCGATTTCCATCTCCGTGGAGCTTTCAGATGTCTGTTCCGGTGCCTGTTCGCACCCCGCGATGCCTCCCGCAATCAGGGTCATGGAAAAAACGAAAACGCAGGAACGCAGTCTCTTTGAAATTCCGTTCATCTAATCAACCTTTCACTGCGGCAGATATGGAGAAATATGTATTGTAATTGGTGACAGTTCCCTTAAATGTCACCTCAGTGCCTCTTGTCGGGATGTATTTTGTGTATTTCATCGGCTTTCCCTCTGATGTCTCCGTAAATGAAGCGGAATACGTTGGATATTCATCAGTCGAAGCCGACTGCACCGTCAACACTGGCACATTTCCTGTATACGAGAATGACGTGCACTCCGCATACGCATACTCATCCGCATTGCTCTTCACCTCAACAGTTTGAGTGATGTGTGTCGCGCTTGATGGTATCCCGGATCCGCCATTGAAAATATATTTGAATGACGTGTAATCATAGGTAGACGCCATCACCGTCCTCTGCGCAATGCCCATCGTCAGGCAGAACGCCAACGCCAGTGCCATGACCTTGATGACCTTGGATTTTTTGTTCATTTTCTCAATGTACTTCATTGTGCAGCTCCTTTCTTCCGCGCCCTGCGCGGCATTGAGTATGTGGCATGGGACGAGCTATGCCCCGCCCCATCCCATAGTTGATCATCACTTGTTGCTTCCGCCTGAAAGCTCAACACCACTTACTTGTCTTTCCGCTGCGGCCCCTTCGGCTGATGCAGTTTCATTCGTCGGGGATAGTTATACTATAACTCGTTTCGAATGCCCCTGCACCATCCTGAATATTGTTCCCCGTCGCAATTCCTGTGACAGAAACATTGCCCTTTGCTCCAGCCGAGTCAACCAGCCCCGTGTCAATCGTCGCATCAATGGTCGAAGTGCTGTTTGCCGTTACCGAGAAGCTCTTG
Source organism: Clostridiales bacterium (assembly GCA_021199135.1). GTDB lineage: Bacteria > Bacillota > Clostridia > Lachnospirales > Lachnospiraceae > Roseburia. Next base: position 3,040 of record JAJQIQ010000207.1, read on the forward strand.
ATCTTGGATTTGGAATACGTCGCGACTGTAACAGTTCCCGACATGCTGGTAAACTTCGGGTTGGCGTAGCCCAGCGGAACATACAGTTTTACATAAACGGATAAGCCATCGCTCGAACTATACGTCGCATATGATTGGCACCATATTTGTCCAACTGCGGATACTGTAATTACTTCGGAATCGGATGACGCCCCATTATTCATCTTAAAAATGGGGAGATTAACGCCTCCTAGGATCACTTCATCGTCGCCAATCGTTTCCAGTTCCTCTTCTGAAAGCATATCGACGACCCCGTCTGCGGTCAGATAATACTCGCTGTCCTCGTCGATAAATGCGCCGACGGCATCTGATTTTTCCTCGCTCGTGTCATATGGCGTTGCCGCATATGCGGTCACAGTCGATGCCGCCAACGCCACGCACAACACCAATGCGCTTATGATTTTCCCTGACTTGTTCTTCATGATAACATCACTCCTTTTCGTTTTTTGATGTGTGCCACGG
>JAJQIQ010000227.1 GCA_021199135.1 Clostridiales bacterium
TGACGACGGTGACGACCGAGTTCCGCGGGAGCCTGTACTCGAAGATCCTCGACGCTGGCTCGGCCTATGACAGCATCTGGATTTACGCGCCATCTGGGGAGGGCGTCGCCTCGGGAGACCGCTACGCCGTCACGCTCGACGGGACGGATGAGGGGGAAATGTATGACACAGATTGCCTTTCCGAGAAGGACAAGTATGCCTTCTTCTTCGGCGGCAACACTGGCGAAGTCCATATCACCGGCGGCAGCCCGGGCGGGGACGGCGAGAAAAACATCCTCGTCGTGAAGGACTCTTTCGCCAACGCCTTCGTGCCGCTCATCGCCTCGCAGTACGACAATATCTACATGGTCGACCTCCGCTACTACAACGGAGACATGCAGGAGTATCTGGCAGATCACGACATAACGGACGTGCTCGTGCTCTACAACATCTCGAACTTCATCTCCGACATGTACCTCTATCGGCTCGGGGTAAATTGATACATTTTTAGATTGATTTTATTTTCGCATGGGTTTATACTTTGTGTGCTGGTGCTCTAAGCGAGGCTTTGGGGAGCATTTCGCCGCAGTCGGACGGGAAAAGGGGATAATTTATTAAATCGTGATTTAAGAAAGAGGAAACACCTTGAAAAACAGGCATTTTAAAATAGATAGAAAACTCAGAAGACGGCTTGTCGGGACTTTGACGGTCGCGCTGCTCATCGGAACGCTATGCGGCTGCGCCGGTGGCGATACGGAATCTAGTGAGACGCAGGACGGGGCGGGCGTCGAAATAAACGACACACAGATTGGGACGGAGACGGACGTTGAGACCGATGCCGTGGAGGCCACGGAGGAGGAGACAGAGGAGGAAATCGCTGGCTCGGTATGGGACGATGACGACGACGAGCCCGCGGTGGAGCTCGACAAGGACCTGGGGGACGACCCGCCGGAGTATCCGGAGATATATTCCGACGAGGAGGTCGTAAAGATCGGGGACCTCGTCGTGGTCGGGGACACGGCCTACGAGCTCTACTCATACATAGACTCCTTGGCGGAGGACTACGCGTCCTGCGTGAACACGGTGGCGGCAAACCTGTCCGGCAAGGCAGACGTCTACGACATCGTGATACCGTTAAGCTCCGGGATCACGTTCCCCGACAACCTGGCAGACCAGATTGACTCGACAGACCAGGAAGCCGCAATCAGCAAGATTAGCAAAAAATTAAATGACGATATAATTTTTCTGAACATATATGACGTGCTTAGGACGCACCGCGACGAGTACATCTATTTCCGCACCGACCACCACTGGACGGCGCTCGGGGCCTACTACGCCTACCGGCAGTTCTGCGGGAAGAAGGGGGTTTCGCCGGAGCCGATCGACAGCTACGAGACGAAGGAGTTCGACGGGTTCCTGGGATCGTTTTACACGGACACGGGAGGCTTGGACGCGCTCGGGGCAAACCCGGATGTCGTGACGGCCTATGTGCCGAACATGAGCGCGACCTGCCACGTGACGCAGACCGACGGCACGCTCTTTGACAGCCCGGTCATCTACAACGAGACCAACGCCACCGCGGATCTCAAGTACAGCACGTTCATCGCTGGCGACAACCCGTACACAGAGATCGACAACGCGGATCTCTCCGACGGGAGCTCGTGCATCGTCGTCAAGGAGTCGTTCGGCAACGCATTCGTGCCATTTCTCGTGGACCACTACCAGACGATATACGTGATCGACTACCGCTACTGGACCGGCAGCATCACGGATCTCGCGCAGGAGACGGGCGCGGACGATGTGATTTTCATCAACAACCTCTCCATGACCCGCAACCAGAGCCTCATTGGAAAGCTTTACAGGGTAGTGTAAATTTAATATGCGCCCGCTCGAAGGTCTCACAAGGGGGCCCCGCTTGAGCCGCACCGTTTCGGCGAAATTATTTGCGCAAAACCGGCGCAAATAGATTATCGCCGACAACGGTCGGCTCGCTCCCCCTGCCAGAGATTTTGAGCGGGCGCATGTTTAATTTTACGCTACTGTGCGCGCCCGGCGGCGCCCGCGGGGAGGATGAGGCCGCTCGCGGTGACGGGCAGGCCGATCTCGGAGGACTCGAACGAAAGGCCGCGGGCACCAAGCGCACTGCCCATCATGTAGGAGAGGACCGCGGGCTGAAGGCCGGTCGTGTACGAGTTTACGAGGAAGAACAGCGGCTCGTCGCTAAGGAGCTTCTCGGCGAGCAGCATGAGGCCGTAAATATTGTCTTCAATTTTCCAGATTTCCCCTTTCGGGCCGCGCCCGTAGGACGGCGGGTCCATTATTATCGCATCGTAGCGGTTGCCGCGCCGGATCTCGCGCTCGACGAACTTTGTGCAGTCGTCGACGAGCCAGCGTATCGGCGCGCCGGACAGCCCCGAGGCGGCGGCGTTCTCCTTCGCCCAGCTCACCATCCCTTTCGACGCGTCCACGTGCGTCACCTTCGCCCCCGCCGCAGCCGTCGCGATTGTCGCGCCGCCGGTGTAGGCGAAGAGGTTTAAGACGGAAATTTCTTTTCCATTTGACACGGCGTTTTCGATGAGCCGCGAAAACCAGTCCCAGTTTGCGGCCTGCTCCGGGAAGAGGCCGGTGTGCTTGAACGAGAACGGCTTGAGCCGGAAGGTGAGCTTCCTGCCGCCGTTTATCGGGAGCATATAATTTATCGCCCACTCTTGTGGCAGGTCAAAAAATTCCCACTCGCCGCCGCCCTTTGCGCTGCGGTGATAGTGGCCGTTCGGATGTCGCCACCCGTCATGTTTTTTCGCCGTGTCCCAGATGACCTGCGGGTCGGGCCGCACGAGCAGATAATCCCCCCACCGCTCGAGCTTCTCGCCGCCCGCGCAGTCAATCACCTCATAGTCGTCCCATCTGTCCGCAACCCACATCGCGCGTCCCCTCCTAATTGTCCGCCCATACCGAGCCAATGCCTCCGGTCTCAGTCTCCGTATCAACAACATCTGACTGATCACTGCTTCCTGTTCCCTGCTCACTGTCCACTGACCACTGTCCACTGTTTCCTTTCCCTGTTCACTGCCCGTGTTGGTAGATGACCGCCTTATCCCCGGCGAGCAGCCGCGTCTTGCCGTTCGGGGTGATGTTTTCATTCCCGCGGATCACCATGACGACCAGCTTGTTTTTCGGGACATTCAGCTCGCCGAGCGTTTTCCCGCACCAGGAGTCCTTTTCGCTGATGTCGCGTTCGGTGAGGAGTTCCCCTGCGCTCGCCTCGTAGCTGGGCGTGCTGAGGACAATGTCGTCCCCCGCCAAGACCTTCGTGTCGCCTTTGGCGATGATGGACTGCGCGCCTCTGCGCAGCATGACGGCGAGAAATCCCTCCGGGATCCCGAGCTCGCTGATGGTCCTGCCCGCCAGTCTGCTCCCCTCCGAGACGTGCAGGGATGTGAGCGAAAACGCCGTCTCCTCCCGGTAGTCGTTGAACGTCCTGTAGACGTCACTGGATTCGTCCACCATATCCAGCTTTCGGGCGACAAAGGGCAAGAGCGTGCCCTGGA
>JAJQIQ010000058.1 GCA_021199135.1 Clostridiales bacterium
CTCCCGATGACGATGGACTTCATGTCGGTCTCAAGCTACGGCGAAGCGACGAAGTCATCCGGCGTCGTGAGCATAAAAAAGGACCTAGATCAGTCCATAGAGGGCGAGAACGTCATCATTGTCGAGGACGTGATCGACTCCGGGAACACCCTAAGCCGCGTGGCGAGCCTGCTGCGCAGCAGGAGCCCAAAGACGCTGACGCTGTGCACGTTGCTCGACAAGCCGTCGAGGCGCGAGGCGCACGACGTGGTAATGGACTTCGTGGGATTTGAGATCCCGGACAAGTTCGTGGTAGGCTACGGTCTCGACTACGCGCAGAGATACCGCAACCTCCCGTACATCGGAGTGATAGAGGACGCAGAATAGGAGAAGAAGGCATTGGAAAACAATAACAACAAGGGAAGATTCCGGGGCTTCGGGATATACATAGTGCTGATTATCATTGTGATCATCATATGGTTCGCGATGACCTCGAACACCACCACGAGCACGTACACGAGGGCGGAGTTCCTCTCTGACCTGATCCAGGACGAGGTCTCAAGCGTCGTCGTCGTGCAGAACAAGGAGATCCCGACCGGGAGCCTGAACGTGACGCTCGAGACGGGCTCACAGGTCGTGCTCTATGTCTCGGACGTAAACGAGATCCAGGAGCTGATGGACGAGTACGGCTTCCAGGCATACACGATAAAGGACGTGCCGGAGGAGAGCTGGATAATGACGCTCCTGCCGTATCTGCTGATATTCGGCGCGATGTTCATCCTCTTCATCATACTGATGGGCAACAACGCTGCCGCGAACAACGGCGGCGGCAGGATGATGAACTTCGGCAAGAACCGCGCGAAGATGTATTCAAGCGATGAGAACAAGGTCAACTTCGACAGCGTCGCGGGCCTCAAGGAGGAGAAGGAGGAGCTCGAGGAGGTCGTCGACTTCCTCAGGACCCCGCGCAAGTACACGAAGCTCGGCGCGAGGATTCCCAAAGGGATGCTGCTCGTAGGCCCTCCCGGGACAGGAAAGACATTGCTGGCCAAGGCGGTCGCGGGCGAGGCTGGGGTGCCGTTCTTCAGCATCTCGGGCTCGGATTTCGTGGAGATGTTCGTCGGCGTCGGCGCGTCCCGTGTCCGCGACCTGTTTGAGGATGCGAAAAAGAACTCGCCGTGCATCGTCTTCATCGACGAGATCGATGCGGTCGCGAGGCGGCGCGGCACAGGAATGGGCGGCGGCCACGACGAGAGGGAGCAGACCTTAAATCAGATGCTCGTCGAGATGGACGGTTTCGGCGAGAACGAGGGGATAATCGTGATGGCGGCGACGAACCGCGTCGACATCCTCGACCCCGCGATCATGCGCCCGGGCCGTTTCGACAGAAAGATCGTGGTCGGCAGGCCGGACATACGCGGCCGCGAGGAAATCCTTGCCGTCCACGCGAGAAACAAGCAGATCGGCGACGACGTCGACTTAAAGCAGGTGGCGCAGACGACGGCGGGCTTTACTGGCGCGGACCTCGAGAACCTCTTAAACGAGGCGGCGATAATCACGGCCCGCGAGAACAGGGAGTACATCACGCAGGACGACATCCAGCAGGCCTTCGTAAAGGTCGGGATCGGCACGGAGAAGCACAGCAAGGTCATCTCCGACAAGGAAAAGCGCATCACGGCCTTCCACGAGTCTGGGCATGCGATACTCTTCCATGTCCTGCCCGACGTGGGGCCGGTGCACTCCGTTTCCATCATCCCGACGGGGACCGGCGCGGCCGGATACACGATGCCATTGCCCGAGAAGGACGAAATCTTCAACTCCAAGGGCCGGATGCTCCAGGAGATCACGGTGGCGCTCGGAGGCCGCGTCGCGGAGGAGCTGGTATTTGACGACATAACGACCGGCGCGTCGCAGGACATCAAGCAGGCGACCGGCACCGCGAGGGACATGGTCACGAGATACGGCATGTCGGACGACATCGGCCTCATATGCTATCAGGAGGATGACGATGAGGTCTTCATCGGGCGCGACCTCGCGCACGCGCACCGCTATAGCGAGGAGATCGCGGGAAAGATCGACGCGGAGGTAAAGCGCATCATCGACAACGCCTACGAGGAGGCGAAGCGCATCATAGATGAGCACCGCAGCGTTCTCGACCGCTGCGCGGAATTGCTCCTCGAGAAGGAGAAAATCACCCGCGAGGAGTTCGAGGCGCTCTTTGAAGCGTAGGGCATAATAAAATTTAGATTAAATAATCGGGCAAATAAATCTTTATTCTTGCACTGAAGTGTCCGATATAATATAATGATAACTGTCAATGGGGGTAGTGCGTCCTTATGGTAGACATACATTGCCATCTGCTCTACGGGGTGGATGACGGCGCGGCGACAATAGAGGAGTCCGTGGCCATGCTTGAGCGGGCGCGGGAGCAGGGAATCACGGCGATCATTCTCACGCCGCACTACAGGCACGGGATGTTTCCGTACCCGAAGAAGGAGATAGAGGAGCACTACGTCGCGTTGCAGCCCTACGCGCAGAAGCTTGAGATAGCCTTGGCGCTAGGCACGGAATACCATGTGGACAGCGAGGTGGTCGAGGCGATGGATGGGCACCGCTGCCGCACAATGGCCGGTTCGCGGTATGTCCTGAGCGAATACTCGCACGACACGGAGTACTCCTACATCTACAAGATGACCCGCGAGATGATAGCGCACGGATATATGCCGGTGCTCGCACATGTCGAGCGCTACGCCTGCATGACGGAGGATATCGACCTGGCGGGCGAGATACAGAACCTCGGCGCGTGGATACAGCTGAACGCGGACGCTGTGCTGGGACTCGAGGGGCGCGGCCCGAAGAAGTACTGCAGGCAGATGCTCGAGGAGGGCTATGTGGACGTGATCGCCAGCGACAGCCACGGCATAAAGGAGCGCGCCTGCCATATGTCGGGGTGCAGGGAATACATCGCAAAGAAATTTGACCCGCAGCTTGCGGACAGGCTGATGGATGAGAACCCGTCCACGATACTGGGCGGCGCGGGCATATAGACAGGTAGGTATAGATGGACAATAATGCCGAGCTTGACAATGAAATAGAGATTGACCTAAAAGACCTATTTCTTGAGATCATTGCATTCTGGAGGGTCATCCTCATCACGATAGCCCTGGGTGCGGTCATCGCGTACGCGATAAGCAAGCTCATCATGGTCCCGCAGTACGAGTCCACGGCTGAGCTCTACGTCCTGACGAAGAGCACGTCGATAACGAGCATCGCCGACATCCAGACCGGCACGAGCCTCACGGACGACTACATGGTCGTCGTCAAGGGGCGCCCGGTGCTCGAGCAGGTGATTGAGAACCTCGGCCTCGACGAGACATACAAGACATTGTCCAATAAAGTGACGCTCGACAACCCGTCGAACTCCAGGATACTGGAGATCACGGTGAAGGATGAGGATCCGTACGTCGCGAAGGAGATAGCGGACGAGATAGCGGAGGTCGGGGCGAACTTCATCT
>JAJQIQ010000191.1 GCA_021199135.1 Clostridiales bacterium
GAATAAAATTGGCTCAAAATCCCGATAAAGCGCTGCATTTTTCCCTCCTACTTCAGCAGATCCTCGTCTATGTCCAGCTCACGCGCGATGACCTTGCGGCTCGCCGCCTCCTGCTCATCGCTGAGTTTCGTCTCCTTGTGCTCTATCTTCTTCCCAATGCTCTCGGTGTTGCCGAAATGCTTGACCTTCACGTCGCGCAGGGCGACCATCTTCTTCGGCACTGCCTTGACGTAATAGTAGTAATCGTCGTCCTCAAACTGCACGTGCTCCGTACGTGCGTAATCGAGATCCATGAAAAGGAACTCCACCGCAAACTCGATCACCATCGAGATGACACACCCGAGCAGAAGCCAGAGCGTCTGGCTCGAAAGGCTGAGAAGCAGGTAACCCACGAACAGCCCCGCTATCTCGACGAGCGTGCCGGATATGATCGCCAGCGTCCACGCGTGCTCGACCGAGAGGCTCCGGACGATGTAGACGACTATCGACGCGACCACGAATATCCCGACGACGAGGTACATCTCCTTGTTCCCGATGATCTGCCCCACCACGATGCTCAGCTTCGATGCCGTCGTGTCCTCCTCAGCAGTGCTTGAAAGCACCGCCGCGTTCTGCTGGATTCCGTCGAGAAAGTAGTAGACGACCGTCCCGCAGGCCATCGCGATCAGGGAGACCACCGAGCGCAGCAAACTGCAGCACACCGGCATCACATACGGGATATGCAGCTTGAAGCAGATCGGCATGAGCACCACCGCAAAGCCGTCCTTCGGCGCGAACCTGAAATATACGAGCAACAGGATTGCAAACAGCACGAGCGCCACCCCTGCCGCCTCGATCGAGAGCGCATACATGTCGAGGAGCACCACTATGGCCGAGATCCATATGATTCCCTGCCTCGGGAGTATGGCGCATACCAGGGAGAGAATCAGCATGGCCGGAAGCCCGCTTATCCTGTCCATGTATCCGATATTGTGTCCTATGAGCCAAAAGAGCACGAATGCCACCACGAATTTGACCGCCATCTGCAGGTAGAACTCGTATTTGCCCCAAAAACGGAAAAGACCGTCCTTGAACTCCATCAGTTTAGTCATAAAATCTCCTTAAGAGCGTTTCAGCCTCTCCTCGCGCCTGTACATCTTGCGCACTCGGCGTAGGTGGTTTGCATATGCCCGCAGCTTTTTCCTGCCGCCCACATAGCGGACCATGTACACGAGCGCGGTCACAAGGAGGTACAGGATGATGAATCCCACATACAGGAGCACGATCTTCGTGACGGTGCCGCCATAATTCATGGAATTTATGAACGATGTCACGGCCTCGAGGTCTCCCATCACCCACAGCGCCACCATGAGGATGTATCCGATCGTGCCGCAGACGAAGCTCTTTAATAGCTCCTTGCCTATATAGTCCCACATATAGTACTGGCTCATCTGCTCGTCGGTCCTAGTCTTTTTCTGGTCATATACGGCCATCTGGAACATTTCCTTCACGCGCCGCTCGTTTATCATGTCAATGCCGCTCCTCTGCATGGTTATACGAAAATCCCCCGGAAAACCGGGGGCAGAATTCCGTCTTAGTTCAGATAACGCATACGGTCCTTCTCATGCACCGGAATCTTCTTCGGCTCCGCCTTCTTCGGCTTGTCCAGCGCACTCTGCAGTGTGTTCGCCATCTCTGCCTTGCACTGTGCGCAGTAGCGCCCCGTCTTTATCATCTTTCCGCAGCGCTCGCATTCAATCCCGTCCATCGACTCGTCCGAGAACGTGAGCCTCTCCTCGCGGATCCACTGGCGAATCTGCTTGATGGAGACGTCCATCTCCTTCGAGACCATCTCCATCGACGCATTGCGGTTCCCGTTCAGATATTCCTTTACCTCCTGGAACTTTTCCTCCAGCGCCTGCTTGCACGCAGGGCAAAGCCTCTCGCTCGATGAAATCACATTGAACAGCCGCCCGCAGTTTTTACAGTTTGTGACATTCATAAGCTTCCCTCCTAACGCCCAGTACCTGTACAGATTGCAAGGAAGTAAACCCCCTCCGCTCCAGCCTCGTGTATTTGCTCCGCCACCGCCTCGGCCGTGCTCCCGGTCGTGAAGATGTCGTCCACGAGCAACACTTTTTTATATTTTACTACAAAATCTGTCATCTGAAAAGCATTTTTCAAGTTATTTTTTCTTTCAACGTCATTTAATTTTTTCTGAGGCAGCGTATTCCTAGTGCGTTTCACGAGATTCTCCGCATAGCAAAGCCCCATCATGTCCGCTATGCGCTCCGCGATCAGCGCCGCCTGGTTGTAGCCGCGCTTCCTCTCCTTCGGCTTGTACATCGGGATCGGGGCGACTATATCAATCCCCCTGCCCCTCATCCATCCTCCCCAGCGCTCACACGCCGCGCGCGCCATGAACGCCGCATACTCCCTGCGGTTGCTGTATTTGAGGCGGTACATCGACATCTTCACCGGCCCGCGGTAGATGTATACCGCACGGCTCTGCGCCACATAGAAGGCGGGCTGCCCGTCCCACAGCGGAGACTTCTGCATCTGCAGCCTCTTTTCGCACTCGTCGCAATACTCCCGCCCTGCGCCGATTATAGGGCGGCCGCAACGCATACAGAATGTGTCGCCGACCGGAAAGAGCTTCCTCCTGCACCTCTCATGCACAGTTGCCCCGGTTGGCGATTCGGCAAGCTCCCTCTTTGAGAGGATGCCGTCGCAGACCATGCAGCGGTACGGGTAGAGCGTGTGCACCGCCGTCGATAACATATTATTTTTTTCCATAAAACCCCCGATTATATTATTTTTAATCCAAACGTATCCGTCCGATCATGCCTAACCGTGCAGCCTTCTCCGCAAACTCCGCCTCAGTCATCTCGCCTGTCGTAAAGGCGATCTCCCCAGAGATGCCCGCGTCGACGTACTCCACGTCGCCGAACTCGCTCGCGATCGCATCCCTGCCAGCCTGCGTGCGTACGAAGAATCTATTTACGCTCTGCCCCGCGCCGACGAGCTCTATCTTCTCCGGCTCCCAGTTTATGATGATGTTCACGTGCTTGTGCTTTATCATGTCCACGACGTCCGCGACGACCGCGCTCGCCGTCGGGAGCTTGCCCGCGCCGCTGCCGTAGAACATCGCGTCCCCGAGCATGTTGCCCTTGACGAAGACCGCGTTGAACACGCCGTTTACCATGGAAAGCGGGTGATCTGCCGAGATCATGTAGGGCGCGACCATGCACGAGTAGCTGCCGCCGACCTTTTTGCTCATCGCGAGGAGCTTTATCGAACGGCCCATCTTCTTCGCGTAGGCAAAATCCTCCGGCGTGATCTTCGTGATCCCCTCGCATGGGATGTCGGTAAAGTCAACCTGATGCCCGCTTATGAGCGAAGTCAGGATCGCGATCTTGCGGCAGGGGTCGAGGCCCTCTATGTCCGCCGTCGGATCAGCCTCGGCGAAGCCTTTCTGCTGCGCGTCGGCAAGCACGTCGTCGAAGTCCG
>JAJQIQ010000053.1 GCA_021199135.1 Clostridiales bacterium
TGCCGCGCATATTATGTTAAGATTGCTCATGACGATTGATGAATTTTATCAAAACGCCTGCTGGCGGGCGGGAAAAGAGGAAGTCATGAAAAACGTAGAAAAATATGAGCGGCAGTATTTTTTGCCCCCGAAGGGCGATTACGACTGGGTGAAGAAGGATTACATAGACAAGGCGCCGATCTGGTGCTCCGTCGACCTGCGCGACGGCAACCAGGCGCTGATAGAGCCGATGAGCCTCGACGAGAAGCTCGAGTTTTTCCAGATGCTCGTGGACGTGGGCTTCAAGGAGATCGAGGTCGGTTTCCCGGCGGCGTCCGAGACCGAGTTCGACTTCATGCGCGCGCTTATCGAGAGGGACATGATCCCGGACGACGTGACGGTCCAGGTGCTCACCCAGGCGCGGGAGCACATCATCCGCCGGACGTTCGAGGCGGTCGCGGGCGCGCCGCGGGCGGTCGTCCACCTCTACAACTCCACCTCGGTCGCGCAGCGCGAGCAGGTGTTCAAGAAGGACAAGGACGAGATATTGCGCCTCGCGGTCGACGGGGCGAAGCTTTTAAAGGAGCTTGCGGATGAGACCGACGGGAACTTCTCGTTCGAGTACAGCCCGGAGAGCTTTCACGGGACCGAGATTGACTATGCGATCGACGTCTGCAACGCCGTCCTCGACGTGTGGCAGCCGACAAAGGGGCACGAGTCGATTATAAACATCCCGGCGACGGTCGAGACCGCGATGCCGCATATTTTCGCAGACCAGATCGAGTACGTGAGCAAGCACCTTAGGTACCGCGACCATGTGGTTTTGAGCCTCCACCCGCACAACGACAGGGGCTGCGCGGTCTGCGACGCGGAGATGGGGATTTTGGCGGGGGCGGATCGCATCGAGGGGACGCTCTTCGGCAACGGCGAGCGCACCGGAAACGTCGACATCGTGACCCTCGCGATGAACATGTTCGCCTATGGCGTCGACCCGGGGCTCGACCTCTCCGACATGCCGAAGATCAGGCGGACCTACGAGCAGCTCACGCGGATGCACGTCCACGACCGCACGCCCTACGCCGGGGACCTGGTGTTCACGGCGTTTTCGGGCTCGCATCAGGACGCGATCGCCAAGGGCATGGCGTGGCGCGAGGAGAGGGGCGAGGAGACCTGGACGGTGCCTTACCTTCCGATTGACCCGGTGGACGTGGGGCGGACCTATGACGCGGACGTCATCCGCATAAACAGCCAGTCCGGCAAGGGCGGCATAAGCTACATCTTAAAGCAGAATTTCTCGATCTCGCTGCCAGATGCGATGCGCGAGGAGGTCGGCTACGCGGTGAAGCAGGTTTCCGACGAGGAGCACAAGGAACTCTCGCCGCAGTGGGTATACGAGATCTTCGAGGAAAATTACGTGAACTACATGCCGTACTTTACGATCGACGAGTGCCATTTCAGGCAGAACGACGGGATAATGGCGGAGACGACGATAATGTTCGGCGGAAAGAAGACCGTCGTCGACGCGAACGGCAACGGCAGGCTTGATGCGGTCAGCAACACGATAAAGCAGTTCTTTGGGATAAGCTACGAGCTCTCTAGTTACGAGGAGCACGCGCTCTCGCAGGGCTCGTCGTCGAAGGCGATATCCTACGTCGGGATCACCTGCGACGGGAAAAATTACTGGGGCGTCGGCATGGACGAGGACATCATAAAGGCGTCGATCCACGCGCTCGTCGTCGCGGTGAACAAGCTCCCGCAGGTGAAATCGAACGAGGGTGGGCAGGACGAGAGGCTTGCCTCCATGCTAAACTATATCCAGAACAACTACCAGGACGTGACGCTCGAGAGCATGGCGGAGCAGTTCCACCTCTCCGAGCCCTACATCTCGAAGTACATCAAGGACAAGTCGGGGAAGACTTTCGGCGAGCACGTCGCGCACATCCGCATGAAGCGGGCGAAAACCTTGCTGAGGAACGGCAACATGACTGTCGAGAACATCGCGGACTCGGTCGGCTACCCGAACGTCGAGCACTTCAACCGCACGTTCAAGAAGATGTTCGGCATGACCCCGACCGAGTACCGCAACCGCAGCCGCGCATAAAATTTTTCGCACACCAAGAGCCCCCTTTTGCTGTCGGGTGATGCATTTAAATCCCGACCAGAGGCTGGGCTCTTTTTATGCCCATTAACGAGGAACACAAAAATTTTTTTTGGAGTTTTCAAAAAAGTGAGATTTTTTGTGTTCTGAAACGTTATATATATAATCATATATGACACGGGAGGAAACGATTGATGGAAATGGGAGAATTTGGCAAAAACTACAAAGAGGCAGTAGATCATGTCAAGGTAGAACCGATCACAGCTGAGACCATTGAAAAGAGGCACCAGCGCAAGCCTCGCGGAATAAAGGCGCGCAGGTGGGCGGTGGTGGGAGCCGTTGCGGCGATAGCGTGCCTTGCCGTTGTATTAGGTGTGCTGGGGCAACACGGCATGGGCAGCGCAATCACGGTCTATGCGTATGAGACCGGGGAACGCTTGACAGGCGAAAAGCCTGTCCTTATGTCAGGCAGCATTGATGACGATGGGCAGATGCACGGGCACCCGCTGGAGTTCTATGTCTCGGGAGAGGATATCGATAGCATACGTTTTTCTTGCAGGAATGAGTGGATTTCGTTCGCCGACTGGACGCAGAAGCGTGACAGCTTTGGCCTGAGCAAGAGCTTTACGGTGGCATACGGGGCCGATGAGGATGACTATCCTTATCTTGTGGTTGACTGGTTGCCCCAAAATTTGATTGAGAAGTTGACAGATGATGAGGACATTATGATATCAGATCTCAGCCAGGAGGACAGGGAAGATATCATAGTGATGGAGGTTACATACGGGAACGGGGAAAGCGAGGTGAAAGCCATATTTATTGCTTTGGAGGACGACGGAGGATTTTCAGTTTCCGTGAATGATTATCAAATCACAAGCGAGGACAGCTTTGTGCTTCAGGCGGACGGCGACACTGAAGAACAGCCCGAGCAGGAAATCTGCGAGGATGTCACCGAGGAAATCCAGGAAAGCGACAGCGAATCGGGGTTTGCGCTTTCTGACGAGGACGAGGGCAATATCCGTCTGGCAATTGATGATTATTATAGTTCTCTGGGCAAAACCGTGACTAACTGCACACAGGCGGATCCCGAGTCACCGTTCATGCAATCCTATGAGGGCTATGAGCCCGATGAGGTGGTGATGTTTGAGGTGTACACAGAAGGCGACGACAATAAGCGTCACATCACGATCGGCAGCAAGGACGGGTGGCAAAATTGCAAGATTCTGAATGAAGGGTACTGACAATTAGAGTTTTAAATCAAAGAAGGAGGAAATTTTTATGCGCAAGAGTAAAATGGCAGGGATGGTGGCGGTTGTACTGATTATGGCAATGCTGTTGGGCAATACGGCGCTCGCAAGCGAGCAGGACTATGCGAACAATGCAGACATGGCTGCCATTGCAGACTA
>JAJQIQ010000158.1:0-3422 GCA_021199135.1 Clostridiales bacterium
GGGTAGGAGCCGAGGCGCAGCGTGCCGCCGATGTCCTCCACGCCGTTCTGGTCGGGCATGAGGGCGATGACGGGGTGCGTCGTGTTGGGGTCGAGCTCTATGCTGTGCGCGTCGTTCAGCCCGCAGACGTGCCGCGCGAACTCGATGATAGCGACCTGCATCCCCAGGCAGAGCCCGAGGTACGGTATCTTGTTCTCGCGGGCGTACTGCGCCGCGAGTATCTTCCCGTCCACGCCGCGGACCCCGAACCCGCCGGGGACGAGGATTCCGCTGCAGCCGCCGAGTTTCTCCCCGACGTTTTCGGGGGTGAGTTCCTCCGAGTCGACCCACTGGATGTCGACGGTGACGTGCTGGGGGATCCCCCCGTGCTTTAACGCCTCGACGACGGAGATGTAAGCGTCGTGGAGCGCGGTGTACTTGCCGACGAGCGCAATTTTCACTTCCTCCTCGGGGTGGTGCATATCATCGACCATCTGTTCCCAGTCCGCAAGGTCGGGCTCCGGGCAGTCGAGGTGCAGGCACTCGCAGGCGACCTTCGCGAGGTTCTCCTTCTCCATCATAAGCGGCGCCTCGTAGAGGTACTCGACGTCGAGGTTCTGGAGCACATGGGAACTCGGGACGTTGCAGAAGAGGGCGATCTTGTCCTTCAGCCCCTGGTCGAGCGGGTGCTCGGAGCGGCAGACGATGATGTCCGGCATGATTCCCATGCCCTGCAGCTCCTTGACGCTCGCCTGCGTCGGCTTGGTCTTGAGCTCGCCGGAGGCCTTGATGTACGGGATCAGCGTCACGTGGCAGATGATGGCGTTCTCGTGCCCGACCTCGTGCTGGAACTGCCTGATGGCCTCGATGAAGGGCTGCCCCTCGATGTCGCCGACCGTCCCGCCGACCTCGATGATGGCTATGTGCGTCTCATCGGAGGTGAAGTTGCGGTAGAACCGGCTCTTTATCTCGTTCGTGATGTGCGGGATGACCTGGACGGTTCCGCCCCCGTAGTCCCCGCGACGCTCCTTCTGCAGGACGGACCAGTAGACCTTTCCGGTCGTCACGTTCGAGTTCTTCGTGAGGCTCTCGTCGATGAAGCGCTCGTAGTGGCCGAGGTCGAGGTCAGTCTCCGCGCCGTCGTCGGTGACGAAGACCTCGCCGTGTTGGATCGGGTTCATGGTCCCGGGGTCGATGTTGATGTATGGATCGAATTTCTGCATGGTGACCTTGTAGCCGCGAGCCTTCAGCAGGCGCCCGAGGGAGGCGGCGGTGATGCCCTTTCCGAGGCCTGAGACCACCCCTCCGGTCACGAAGACGTATTTTACTGGCATATGGTTTCTCCTTGATGCAATCACAATGATACCACCATTATATCTCTACGGCGGGATTATTGCCACACCTTTTTCACAAAAAATTTAGAAATAATGACGAAACTTCATCAACTTATGGTTGCACTTAGGCAAAATTTTTTCTATAATAGGAGCATAGTGCGTTAAGTTCGCCTTTTTGCGCGACAAATTTGTTCTGCGACGCACGGGACATGGAGGAGATATGGACAACCAGATGCCAAACGATTTCGACAACGGCAATAACAGCGGCGACGCCGACAGCAATAACGGTGGCGGAAACTACAACGGTGGCGGAAACTATAATGGCGGCGGCTACAACAACGGCAACAATTACGGCAACAATTACAACGGCTACAACAATAACAATAACGGCGACAACGGCAACAACAGCGGCGGCGACAATAATGGCAAGAAGAACCACAATGGCCAGATGATTTTAAGCTTCGTCCTCATAATGCTTGTCGTCCTGTTTCTGGTGTCGTTCTTTACGAGCCGCTTCTCGCAGATGAGCACGAAGGAGACGACGTACTCTGAGTTCCTGCAGCAGCTCGACGACGGCAATGTCGCGACGGTCGAGTTCGGCTCCTACGAGATCGACTACACGCTCGTGGATGACGTGACGCAGTACCCGATCACCTACTACACGGGCTATGTCAACGACTACGACATCGTCAGCATCTTAAAGGACGCGAAAACTTCTGACGGCGACCCGGTCGAGATTTCCGGGACCGTCCCGGACAACACTTCGACCTGGATAGTAAACATTTTGAGCTTCGTCATCCCGATCGTCCTCATCTGGATTGTGTTCGCTTTCCTGATAAGGCGAATGGGCAACGGCACGATGGGCGTCGGCAAGAGCACTGCGAAAGTCTACGTGGAGAAGAAGACTGGCGTGACGTTTGCGGACGTCGCGGGGCAGGACGAGGCGAAGGAGTCGCTGCAGGAGGTCGTTGACTTCCTCCACAACCCAGACAAATACAAGGACATCGGCGCAAAGCTCCCCAAGGGTGCGCTTTTGGTGGGTCCTCCCGGAACCGGAAAGACTTTGCTCGCAAAGGCAGTCGCGGGCGAGGCGAACGTGCCTTTCTTCTCGCTTGCGGGTTCTGATTTCGTCGAAATGTTCGTCGGCGTGGGAGCGTCCCGTGTGCGCGACCTGTTCAAGGAAGCGCAGAAGATGGCTCCGTGCATAATCTTCATCGACGAGATAGACGCGATAGGAAAGAGCCGCGACAGCCGCTACGGCGGCGGCAATGACGAGCGCGAGCAGACCCTAAACCAGCTCCTCGCGGAGATGGACGGCTTCGACCCGTCAAAGGGAATCCTCATCCTCGCGGCGACGAACCGTCCGGAGGTACTCGACAAGGCGCTCCTGCGCCCGGGCCGTTTCGACAGGCGCATAATCGTCGACAAGCCAGACCTCAAGGGCCGCCTCGAGACGCTCAAGGTTCACTCAAAAGACGTCCACATGGACGAGTCGGTCGACCTGGACGCGCTCGCGCTCGCGACCGCGGGATTGGTCGGCTCCGACCTTGCAAACATGATAAACGAGGCGGCGATAAACGCCGTGAAGCATAACCGGAAGTTCGTGAACCAGGCAGACCTTTTCGAGGCGTTCGAGATCGTCGCGGTCGGCGGCAAGGAGAAGAAGGACCGCCTGATGAGCGACAAGGAGAAGAGGATAGTCTCCTACCACGAGGTCGGCCACGCCCTCGTCTCAGCACTCCAGAAGAACACCGAGCCGGTGCAGAAGATCACGATCGTGCCGCGCACGATGGGCGCTTTGGGCTATACCTTGCAGACTCCGGAGGAGGAGAAGTACCTCGAGACGAAGGACGAGCTCTACGCGAAGATCACGACCTACATGGCGGGGCGCGCGGCCGAGGAGCTCGTGTTCGAGGTGGCGACGAGCGGCGCGGCGAACGACATCGAGAACGCGTCAAAGATCGCGCGCGCGATGGTCACGATGTACGGAATGTCCGACAAGTTCGGCATGATGTGCCTCGCCACGGTCGAGAACCAGTATCTTGACGGCAGGGCCGGCCTCATCTGCGGCGAGGACACCGCGAGCCTCATCGACAACGAGGTGCTCGA
>JAJQIQ010000158.1:3522-11007 GCA_021199135.1 Clostridiales bacterium
CCGGCCTCATCTGCGGCGAGGACACCGCGAGCCTCATCGACAACGAGGTGCTCGAAATCATAAACGGTTGCTACGACAAGGCGATGAACCTACTCGTCGAAAACCGCGAGATCCTAAACCGCATCAGCGATTACCTCTACGATAAGGAGACCATCACCGGCAAGGAGTTCATGAAGCTCTTCCGCGAGATGAAGGGATTGCCGGATGAGGACGACGACGGCGCCTCAGACAGGCTCATGGGCATCAAGGCCGATGAGATCGAGGAGAAAGACGAATCGGCTGATGAGACCGATAGCGAGGATGGCTCGCAGGATGACTCCGAAACGTCGGAGAGCGTCGAGGATGAGCAGAGTTCATCTGACGGTTCAGAGGAATAATCATGTTTGACATACAGGAAGAACTCACTAAACTCCCGGATCAGCCGGGAGTTTATCTTATGCACGACGCGGCCGACGCGATCATTTATATAGGCAAGGCGCGGAGCCTGCGCAAGCGCGTGAGGCAGTATTTCCAGCCGAGCCACGACGAGGGCATAAGGAAAAAGCAGATGGTGCAGCAGATCGCGAGGTTTGAGTACATAATCACGGACTCGGAGCTCGAGGCGCTCGTGCTCGAGTGCAACCTCATCAAGGAGCACACGCCCAAGTACAACACGATGCTGCGCGACGACAAGACCTACCCGTACATAAAAGTGACGGTCGGGGAGGACTTTCCGCGCGTGCTGTTCTCGCGGCGGATGAAGCGCGACAAGTCGAGGTATTTCGGCCCGTACTCAAACGCGGGCGCGGTCCGCGACACGATAGACCTCATAAACAAAATCTACCGCCTGCGCAGCTGCAACCGCGTGCTCCCCAGGGACATCGGGCAGGAGCGCGCCTGCCTAAATTACCATATCCACCAGTGCGATGCGCCCTGCCAAGGGCGGGTGAGCAAGGAGGAATATGCGAAGAACGTCGAGCGGGCGCTAGAGTTTTTGAACGGAAATTACAAGCCGATTTTGCGCGAGCTCGAGGAGAAGATGAACGCGGCGTCGGACGCGCTCGAGTTCGAGCGGGCGGCGGAATACCGCGAGATGTTATCGAGCGTGAAGCAGATCGCGCAGAAGCAGAAGATCACCGGCACGGACGGCGAGGACAAGGACATCATCGCGCTCGCGAGCGACGACACAGATGCGGTCGTCCAGGTGTTTTTCGTTCGCGGCGGCAAGATCATAGGCCGCGACCACTTCCACGTCCGCGTCGGGACGGAGGAGGTGGGGAGCGACATTTTGACGGAATTTTTGAAGCAGTTTTACTCAGGGACGCCGTTCATCCCGCACCAGATACTCCTTCAGGAGCCGGTCGAGGACGTCGAGATCCTGGAGGAGTGGCTGACGAAAAAGCGTGGCCACAAGGTCGAGATCCGCGTCCCGCAGAAGGGCACGCAGGAGAAGCTCGTGGAGCTCGCGAAGAAGAACGCCGAGCTCGTCCTCGGCCAGGACCGCGAGAGAATAAAGCGCGAGGAGGGCCGCACCATAGGGGCGGTGCACGAGCTCGAGGGGCTGCTAGGGATAGGCGGGCTGAACAGGATGGAGGCGTTCGACATCTCGGACATCAACGGCTTCGAGACGGTGGGCTCGATGGTCGTCTATGAGAAGGGCAAGCCGAAGCGCAGCGACTACCGCAAATTCAAGCTCCGCACCGTGACAGGCCCCGACGACTACGCCTCGATGCACGAGGTCCTGACGCGCCGCTTCCTCCACGGGATGCAGGAGCAGGGCGAGGTCGAGGCCGGAGAGAGGGAGGAGGAGACCGGGCATTTCAACCGTTTCCCGGACCTGATACTCATGGATGGCGGCAGGGGGCAGGTCAACGTCTGCCTCAAAGTCCTAGATGAGCTCGGGCTCTCGATTCCGGTCTGCGGGATGGTAAAGGACGACTTCCACCGCACCCGCGGCCTGTATTTTGACAACGTGGAGATCCCGATCGACCGCCACGGCGAGGCGTTTGCGCTGATCACCCGGATCCAGGACGAGGCGCACCGCTTTGCGATCGAGTACCACCGCTCGCTGCGCTCGAAGTCGCAGGTTCACTCCATCCTCGACGACATCGAGGGCATAGGACCCGCGCGCCGGCGGGCGCTCATGCGCCGCTTCCAGTCAATCGAGGACATGAGAAACGCCACCGTCGACGAACTCGCCGCAACCGAGTCCATGAACCAGCAGGCGGCGCAGAACGTATATAATTTTTTACATTCTGGCTCGCCTGCGGATATTGCCCCGCATGATTAAGTATGTTACAATAAAAACCAATAAGGAGGGAATTGGAATGGAAGAAAACGAAGAATTTGCGACCCCGAACGGTAGCGTATCCGTGGAGAAGATCGCGGAACGCCTCGACCTCAAAAACTTCACGGCGGACAATGACCTGAAGCGCCACAAGGTCATCATCAGCGACGTGAACCGGCCCGCACTTCAGCTGGCGGGATACTTCGAGCATTTCGAGGAGTCGCGCGTGCAGATAATCGGCAATGTCGAATACACCTACGCTCACCTGATGGATGAAAACGAGCAGCGGATGCGCTATGAGAATTTCCTGCAGTTCGACATTCCCTGCGTCATCTTCTGCCGAAACCTCGCACCGGGCGAACTCTTCCTCGAGATCGCGGAAAAATACGACGTGCCGGTGCTCGGGACTGGGAGGGCGACATCGGAGTTCATGGCGGAGCTCATACGTCTGCTCGGCGAGGAGCTCGCGCCGTGCATCACAGTTCACGGGGTCCTCGTGGACGTCTACGGCGAGGGCGTCATGATAACCGGGGACAGCGGGATCGGAAAGAGCGAGGCCGCGCTCGAGCTGATCCGGCGCGGGCACCGCCTCGTGACCGACGACGTGGTCGAGATACGCAGGATAAACGAGCACACGCTCGTCGGGACTTCGCCCGACGTGACGCGGCATTTCATAGAGCTGCGCGGCATCGGGATCATCGACGTCAAGACCCTCTACGGAGTCGAGTGTGTCCGCGAAAAGCAGCAGATCGACCTCGTGATCCAGCTCGAGGACTGGCAGAAGGACGCGGACTACGACAGGCTCGGGCTCGAGGACGAGTACACGGAGTACCTCGGGGTGCAGATAGCCTGCCACTCCCTGCCAATCCGCCCGGGCCGCAACCTCGCGGTCATCTGCGAGACGGCGGCGGTGAACCACAGGCAGAAGAAGATGGGATACAATGCGGCGCAGGAGCTCTACCGTAGGGTGCAGGAGAACATGGTGCGTGGCGGCAGGGAACCGTTTGAGTGATACAGGGGACAAAAGCAACGCAATGCGAGTTTACTCGCAATTGCGGGGATTTGGGACCCTAACAGACATGAGGAAGTAGCCATTTTTCGTAGAAAAATGAGCGGATTCCGAATGGATGTAGGATTTCGAGAGTGCGTAGCACGGAGAAATCCGTGGTATCACTGAAATTAAATCAGACAGAAAGCGAGGACTGACAAAAATGGAGAAAAAAAGCGCGTGGGAGAAATACCCGGAGGGCGAAAAGAGAGACGAGGTGTTCAAGTTCGCGGACGAGTACCGGGAATTTTTGTCGGAGTGCAAGACGGAGCGAGAGTGCGCCGGGAAATTGTACCAGAGGGCTGATGACGCGGGCTACCGCGACCTCGGCGATTTGATTGCAAACAACGAGAGCGTGAAGCCTGGCGACAAGATCATCGCAAAGAACATGGGCAAGGGTTTGGCGATGTTCGTGATCGGAAAGAAGCCGATGGAGGATGGGATGAACATCCTCGGCGCGCACATCGACTCGCCGCGCCTAGACTTAAAGCAGGTTCCGCTATACGAGGACACGGAGCTCGCGCTCTTGGACACGCACTATTATGGAGGAATAAAGAAATACCAGTGGGTGACGCTGCCGCTCGCGCTGCACGGGGTGATCTGCAAGAAGGACGGCACCGTCGTCAAGGTCTCCGTCGGCGAGGACCCGCACGACCCGGTATTCGGGGTGAGCGACCTGCTCGTGCACCTTGCGTCGGAGCAGATGGAGAAGAAGGCGAACAAGGTCGTCGAGGGCGAGAGCCTCGACGTGCTCATAGGCTCAATCCCCGCAGAGAAATCCGAGGACTCGGAGAATGACGGCGGGGATGAGAAAGCGAAGAAGGACAAGGACAAGGATCGCGTCAAGGCGAACATCCTCGGGATTTTATCGAGGAAATACGGGATCGACGAGGACGACTTCCTCTCCGCGGAGATCGAGGTCGTCCCGGCGGGCGCGGCGCGCGACTACGGCTTCGACCGCAGCATGATAATGGGCTACGGCCACGACGATCGGGTCTGCGCCTACCCGTCGTTCGAGGCGATGCTCCGCGTCGACGCGCCGGAGCACACGAGCGTCTGCCTGCTCGTCGACAAGGAGGAGATCGGAAGCGTCGGCGCGTCCGGGATGCAGTCGAAGTTTTTTGAGGACACGGTCGCGGAGATACTGAACCTCATCGGCGACTACAGCGACATCAAGCTCCGCCGTGCGCTGAGAAACTCTAGGGTGCTCTCGTCCGACGTCTCGGCGGCGTTCGACCCGAATTACCCGTCAGTGATGGAAAAGAAAAACTGCGCCTATTTGGGCAAGGGTCTCGTGTTCAACAAGTTCACCGGCTCCCGTGGCAAGTCGGGCTCAAACGACGCGAACGCTGAGTACATAGCGAAACTTCGGCAGATCATGGATTCGCGGGACGTGTCGTTCCAGACGGCGGAGCTCGGCAAGGTCGACCAGGGCGGCGGCGGCACGATCGCCTATATCCTCGCAAACTACGGGATGAGCGTCATCGACAGCGGCGTTGCGGTCTTAAACATGCACGCGCCGTGGGAAATCATCAGCAAGGTCGACCTGTACGAGGCGTTGCGCGGATACGTCGCGTTTTTGGAGGAAGCCTGAAGTTGGAAGATATCGAGGAGCTGGGGAATAAAATAAGGGAAGAACTGCCGCATCTCTCGCTCAGTTTCGATGAGCCGATGAGTAAGCATACCACATTTAAGATCGGCGGCAAAGCCGACCTCTACGCGGTGCCGACGGAGGACGAGCTCGCCCGGATCTTAAAGCTGGTGCGCGGGCGCGGGATTCCGGTCATGGTCATCGGCAACGGGAGCAACATCCTCGTCGGCGACGGCGGCGTACGCGGGCTTATCATCGAGATCGGAAGCAATATGAACAGCGTTCATATTGACGAAAAATCAGGGACGGTCACGGCGCAGGCGGGTGCTCTGCTTACGCGCGTGGCAAACGCCGTAGCAGAGGCTGGGCTTACTGGGATGGAGTTTGCCTCGGGGATCCCGGGGAGCGTCGGCGGCGCGGTCGTGATGAACGCGGGGGCCTACGGCGGCGAGATGAAGGACATAATAGTGGGCGTACGCGCACTGACATCTGACGGGGAGCCTACCACGCTCTCCGCCGACGAGCTTGAGCTCGGATACCGCAAGAGCAGCATCGCCGCGCGGCATTGCATCGTGACGGAGGCCACATTTTCGCTTGAAAAAAAGCCTAAAAGTGAGATTTACGCGAAGATGGACGAGCTCAAAAAAAAGCGCGTAGAGAAGCAGCCGCTCGAGTTTCCGAGCGCGGGTAGCACGTTCAAGAGGCCGGAGGGGCATTTTGCCGGCAAGCTCATCATGGACGCGGGTCTCTCGGGCTATGCGGTCGGCGGCGCGATGGTCTCAAAAAAGCACTGTGGGTTTGTCATAAATACCGGCACTGCGACGGCATCGGACGTCAAAAAACTGATGGACGACGTCGAAAATATCGTCTATGAAAAATTCGGCGTGAGGCTCGAGCCGGAAGTAAGGATAATAGGGGAGGATTTATGCGATTAGTTATCGTGACTGGAATGTCGGGCGCGGGCAAGAGCACCGCGATGAAGATGATGGAGGACATGGGATTTTTCTGCATCGACAACCTCCCGATTCCCCTGCTCGACAAGCTGGTCGACCTGACGGCGAACTTCTCGACGAACATGCAGAAGATCGCGCTCGGGATCGACGCCCGGAGCGGCGAGGACCTCGACGGGATACAGGGGATGCTCGATGTCTTGAAGAAAAAGGAAGTATTATATAAAATCCTATTTCTCGACGCGGAGGACGGCGTGCTCGTGAAGCGATACAAGGAGACGCGCCGCAGTCACCCGCTCGCGCAGGGGGAGCGCGTCGACAAGGGAATAGAGATGGAGCGCGAGCGGCTCACCTATTTAAAGGAGCAGGCGGATTACATAATCGACACTAGCCGGTTGCTGACGCGCGAGCTCAGGGCAGAGCTCGAGAGGATTTTCGTAAAGGACGAGGACTATCAAAATCTTTACGTGACGATACTCTCCTTCGGATTTAAATATGGGATCCCGGCGGACTCCGACATCGTCATGGACGTGCGCTTTTTGCCGAACCCGTTTTATATAGAAGAACTCCGCCCGCTGACCGGAAACGACGAGGAGATTCAGCAGTTCGTGATGAAATACCCGGAGGCGGAGGAGTTTCTGGACAGGCTCGTCGGGCTTGTGAATTTTTTGATTCCGCACTACATCTCCGAGGGAAAAAATCAGCTCGTGATCTCGATCGGTTGCACCGGAGGCAAGCACCGCTCGGTGACGCTCGCAAACGAGCTCTACAGGCGGCTCGACGGCAACGCGGAGTACGGCCTCAAGATCGAGCACCGCGACATCGGCAAGGATGCTTTAAGGGGCAAGTAGAATGTCATTTTCCTCTAACGTGAAAAAAGAGCTCGTGAGTCAGTGCGGCAAGAGCAGGCACTGCCAGATCGCGGAGCTTGCGGGATTGTTTTTCATGGTCGGGCATATGCGGGATGGCCGCCCGGTGATGGACACGGACAACGCGCTCGTCCTCGAAAAATATGCGGTGCTGATGAAAAAAGCTTTCGGGATAAATGCTGAGGAAACGCTTTCGGACGAGGAGCTGTCGAAGTTTTCGCAGGCGCTGAGGCTCGAGAGCGCCGACGGAGGGGAGAGGCTTCCGGCTGACGGGCTCATATTGCAGCAGGAGTGCTGCAGGCGGGCATACATCCGCGGGGCGTTCGTCGCCTCGGGGACGGTCAGCGACCCGAACAAGTCCTACCACTTCGAGATAGCCTGCCGCACACAGGAGCAGGCCGGGCAGTTGCGCGAGCTGATGCAGGGCTTCGGCTTTGACGCAAAGACGGTCCTAAGACGGCATCACTTTGTCGTGTACTTGAAAGAGGGGGAGCAGATCGTAGACATACTTAGCGTCATGGGCGCCTATGTCTCGCTGATGGATCTCGAGAACGTGCGGATACTCCGGGAGATGCGCGGCGCGGTAAACCGCAAGGTAAACTGCGAGACGGCCAACATCAACAAGACCGTGAGCGCGGCGGTCGCGCAGATCGAGGACATACATGTGATTGAGGAGACAATCGGCCTTGACGCGCTGCCGGAGCCGCTGCAGGAGATGGCGCAGGCGAGGCTTTCATACCCGGAGGCGACGCTTGCGGAGC
>JAJQIQ010000170.1 GCA_021199135.1 Clostridiales bacterium
CACGCTGACGTTCGCGCTCATATCGTCATATTTTGCGAACATGATGAGCCCGATAAAGACGAACCGCGCGACGGGAATCGTGCTCATCGTGCTGGGCGCGCTCATGCTATATGAGAAGTTTATATGATATTGGAGGTCTGAGAGATGGGGTATCCCGATTTTGCCTGCATGGGGTTTCAGAAATGCGGCACCACCACCTTATTCGACATATTAAAACACCATTCGCAGGTGGTGCTTTGCCAGGACGTCAAGGAGCCGATGTACTACCGGCTGGCGGTATTTGACACGCTTGGGGGCCATCACTGGTTCTATCGTAACCGGTATTTTTGCCATGTGCGGGAGGGCGACCCGAGGCTTAAAGGCGAGATAAACGCGGGGCTTACCTTCTCTGGCTGCGCGAAAAAAATATCCCGGGATTTTTCGCCGGAGACGAAGATGATCTTCATGATGAGAAACCCCGCCGACCGGAGCTATTCCGCATACAAATATTTCCTCGCGAGGGGATATCTGCCTCCGAATATTATTTCCCTCGACGCAAAGCTAGGGCATCCGGCCGCGTTTGACATCTATGTCCACAGGGTGCTGGGCAATCCGGCGAGGCGAAAAAAAATCATGAGGGAGCGTCAGGCCTACCTGGTTTTTTCACAGAGCAATTACGCCTCCTGCGTCCATGATTATTTAAATAAATTTGACATAAAAAATATGAAATTTATCGTCTTTGAGGAGTTCATAAAAGACCAGCATGCGGCATGCCGGGAGATTTACGATTTCCTCGGGATAGACGATGAGCCCGACATAGATTACGGCGAGAAGGCGAACGAGGGCAACGAGCGCGCGGTCTCGGCGGGCCGGTCGATTCTGTACATGGTGATGAAGTCGCTCCGGTATTTTTTCTACGACATCTGTTACATGACGCATTGGGCGCCGTGGCTGTTTGAGCTTTTCATGCTGCTATACCGCCTCTGCAACAAAATCTGCCTCGCGCCCGACAGGGACACGCGCCCGATGCTCCCGAGGACGAGGGAGTACCTGATGAGGTATTACGCTCCGCAGGTCCGCGAGATGGAGAGGCTTACAGGCAAGGACCTGGGGACAATCTGGAATCAGAGGAAATAGCGGGACTTTAGGGAGAACTGCAAAAATTAAATCGAGAATTAATAATACAAAGGAGTGATAAAGATGAAGGAACTGAAGGACTATATAAGGAGCATACCGGATTTTCCAGAGAAGGGAATCATATTCCGCGACATAACGAGCATCCTGCAGAGCGCGGACGGCCTCAAGCTCGCGATCGACGAGCTCGTAAAGCGCCTCGACGGCGTGGAGTTCGACGTGATCGCGGGGGCAGAGAGCCGAGGCTTCATATTCGGGATGCCGGTATCGTACCTTTTGCACAAGCCGTTCATTCCGATCCGCAAGGCGGGCAAGCTCCCGTGCGAGACGGTCTCAAAGACCTACGACCTCGAGTACGGCCAGGCGACGATCGAGATCCACAAGGACGCGATAACGCCGGGGATGAAGGTAGTCCTGCTCGACGACCTGATTGCGACCGGCGGGACGATGAAGGCGGCGGCGGAGCTTGTCGAAGAGCTCGGCGGCGAGGTCGTGGAGCTGCTCTTCGTGATGGAGCTCGTCGACCTTAAGGGCCGCGACGTGCTTAAGGATTACCGCGTGGAGTCTGTGGTTCAGTTCGAGGGCGCGTGATGCGGAAAAAAGTGACCTCAAAAGACGACCTGCTCGCTGCGGCGATCGACATAGCGGCAAAGGAGGGGCCGCAGGCCCTGAGCATGAGGAAACTCTCCGATGCCTGCGGGATCGCTGTGGGTTCGGTCTACAACTATTTCCCGGACAAGGATGCGCTCCTTGCCGCAGTCTCGGGTCAGTTCTGGGACAAGATACTTTGCGACGAGGATAAACTGTGCCGCCCGGGGATGGGATTTACGGCGTTCCTTGAGCAGTACTACAGCTTCCTGTACGGGCGGCTGTCGGCCTATGACCGCAGTTGGCTTGGCGATTTCGGAGGCAGCGGAGCGCGTCGCGTCCAGATCGTGAGGCTCCTGCGCCAGGCGCTCGACGACGACGTACGCGTCAACGACGCCATCTGGAACATGGAGTTCAACAGGGACGCGCTGGTGGAGTACGTCTTCGACAATATCGTCGCGCTGCTGCGCGCCGGCGCCGAAAATTGCCGGTTCTTCATTTACCTGATGGAGAGGTTGCTGTATGAATGAGATGACATACAGGAAAATGACGGGGTGGGCGGGAGAGCGCGCGCGGCTGATAAGTGTCCTGAACAAGGTGCTGACGGCGGTCGTGTTCGTGGCGTACCCGGTGCTTTTGGTGTGGCTGATTGTGACGAGGGGCGGACGGCTGTACCTGTCGATCGTGGTGCCGCTCGACGGGTTCATAATAGTGAGCGTGTTTCGGTATTTTCTGAACCGGCCGAGGCCGTACGAGAAATTCGGGATGCCGCCGGCAATCAAAAAAAACACGCGCGGCAAGTCGTTCCCGAGCAGGCACGTGTTTTCGGCGGCGGTGATAGCGGTGACATTTATTGTGCAGGAATCCCCGATTTTAGTCGGAATTGGAGTGGTACTTCTTATAATTGCGCTTGCGCTGGGCATGCTTCGCATAATCTGCGGGATACATTTCATCAGCGACGTCGTGGCGGCGCTAGCCTGCGCGGGGGCAAGCCTTGTAGCTTATTTAATCTTGATTTAATAAATGCCATAACTCATTTAAAGCATTTTCGCCTATTTTACTAGACAGAATAGGAAAAATTGCCTATAATATTTAAATAGTGTGCAGTTTGGTACAAATTTTTTGATTGAAAACGGAGGGAGAGCATATGACACTGTCAAAAGCGGTATCAATGAAGTACAACAAGACAATCGAAAAGTGCACGGACCAAGAGATTTACGTCATGCTCATCGAGATGGTGAGGGACATGGCGAAGGAGAAGGAGAGCAATAAGGGAAAGAAGAAGCTCTACTACATTTCGGCGGAGTTTTTAATAGGAAAACTTTTATCCAACAACCTGATAAACCTCGGAATCTACGATGCGGTCGAGTCCGAGCTTGTGGCGTCGGGCAAGACTATTGCCCAGATAGAGGAGATTGAGATGGAGCCGTCCCTCGGAAACGGCGGGCTGGGGCGCCTCGCGGCGTGCTTCCTCGACTCGATCGCGACGCTCGGGCTTAACGGCGACGGCGTCGGATTGAATTATCACCTCGGCCTGTTTCGGCAGGTCTTCGACCACAACCTCCAGAAGGAGATGCCGAACCCGTGGATCACGGAGAAGAGCTGGCTGACGCGGACCGATACGGCATACGAGGTCATGTTTGGCGGATACAGCGTGAAGTCGCGCATGTACGACATCGACGTGGTCGGGTACAACAGCCGCACGACGAAGCTGCACCTGTTCGACATCGAGACGGTCGACGAGGGCATCGTC
>JAJQIQ010000203.1:0-1969 GCA_021199135.1 Clostridiales bacterium
GAGATCGCCCATCCCGGTGAGCCCCATCAGCGTCTCCGCCTGTGCGCCCATCTTCTCGGCAAGCCTCGCTATCTCCGCGACGCCGCGCGTGATGAGGGCCGCCCTCGTGTTGTCGCCGTAGCCTAGGCCGTCCGACATCCCCGCGGCGAGCGCGATCACGTTCTTTAACGCTCCTCCGAGCTCCATCCCAAGCCTGTCCGGGCTCGTGTATACGCGGAACACGTCGTTCATGAAAAGATCCTGCACTCTCTCGGCGCTCTCCCTGCTCTTCGCCCCGGCGACGACCGTCGTCGGAATCCCGATGCCGACCTCCTCGGCGTGGGACGGGCCCGAGAGCACCGCTACGTCGGCCTGCGGTATCTCCTGCTCGACCACGTCCGTAAGCGTCATCAGCGTGTCGTCCTCTATGCCCTTCGCGACGCAGATTATCATCTGGTCCTTAGTGACAAATTCCGCCATGCTCCTTGCCGTGCTGCGCGTAAACGGCGACGGCACCGCGAGCACGACAAAATCCGCATTTTTCACCGCCGCGGCGAGGTCGGTCGTAAAACTCATGTCATCCGGCAGGATCACTCCCGGGAGCTTGTCGACGTGCTCGTGCCGCTCCCGTAGCATTTTGACCTCGTCGTCGAGGATCGACCAGACCGTGATGTTGTTTCCGTTTCCATATAGGAGCTTCGAGAGGGCGATGCCCCAGCTTCCCGCCCCGATTATTGAAACATTATACATACTATACCTCTGCTTTTTTATTCCTTCCTATGTCCGAACTTGTTTTCAGTGCCATTTATCAGCCGCCCGATGTTCGCGCGGTGCTGCCAAATCGCGAGCGCGGTAAAGCAGGCGCTCACGATGTAAAATTCAATCAGTGCCGCGCCCGATATGCCCAGCAATCCTAGCTGCCCGAATATTATCGTCTGCACGAGGTAGGCGATGACGACGAGGATCGAGCCAAGCGAGACGTAGCGCGACAGCGCGACCACCACGATGAAGCGCACGAGGCAGATCGGCGCGGTCAGCGTCCCCACGACGAGGATCATCCCAGCGGTGCAGGCGATTCCCTTGCCGCCCTTGAAACCGAGGTAAAACGGGAAATTGTGCCCGAGCACGCTCCCGAACGCCGCGTAGAGCTCGAGGACTTTCACGATGTCGGGATACGTATGCCCGAATATCAGCCTTATCACGATGACCGCGAGTATCGTCTTGCAGAAGTCGCCGAGGAAGGTCAGTATCCCGGCCCGCATCCCAAACACGCGCATGGAGTTCGTCGTCCCGGCGTTGCCGCTGCCCTCCTTGCGGATGTCGACTCCCTTCGAGCGTCCGTAAATATATGCGGTCTGAAACAGCCCGAAGGCGTATCCAACAACCAAGGAAATAATTCTTATCAAAACCGTCATTTGCTAATCTTCCTTTCGCTCCCTGATGATGAACCTTATCGGCGTCCCGGTGAAGCCGAATGCGTCGCGGATGCGGTTCTCTATATACCGCTGGTACGAAAAATGCAAAAGCGACCTGTCGTTTACGAACAGCACGAACGTCGGCGGCTTCACCGATGCCTGCGTCACGTAGTAGATTCGAAGCCGCTTGCCCTTGTCGGACGGCGGTTGCTGCATCGCCGTAGCCTCTGTGACAATCTCATTCAATACGCCGGTCGTTATGCGCATGCTGTTGTTCGCGATCGCCGTGTCTATCATCGGAAACAGCTTGTTCACGCGCTGCCCGGACTTCGCGGAGATGAATATGATCTCGGCGTACGGCATGAAGCTTAAGACCTGCCGCACCCTCTCAGTGTGCTTTTTTATCGAGGAGTTGTCCTTCTCGATCGCATCCCATTTATTTACCGCGATGATTATGCCCTTGCCCCTGTCGTGCGCAATGCCGGCGATCTTTGCGTCCTGCTCCGCGACTCCCTCGGTCGCGTCTATCATCAGCACCACGACGTCCGACCGCTCTATCGCAGTCACGGCGCGGA
>JAJQIQ010000203.1:2069-10772 GCA_021199135.1 Clostridiales bacterium
GCGTCTATCATCAGCACCACGACGTCCGACCGCTCTATCGCAGTCACGGCGCGGATAATGCTGTAGTGCTCGATCTCCTCTTTTATCTTGCTCTTGCGGCGCAGGCCCGCCGTGTCGATGAAGACGTAGTCCTTGTGGTCGAAACGGATTACCGTGTCTATCGCATCCCTGGTCGTCCCGGCGATGTCGGTGACTATCACCCGCTCCTCGTTCGCGAGCTTGTTTATGAGCGAGGACTTGCCGACGTTCGGGCGGCCTACGATCGCGACCTTCGGCCTCTCGTCATTTTCATCCTCCTCGTCCCGCTCCGAAAAATAGGAGACGACCTCATCGAGGAGATCCCCGAGCCCCAGCCGCGACGACGCGGAGAGCGGATGCGGATCGCCGATCCCGAGGTTGTAAAATTCGTATATGTCAGCAAGCTGCCTGTCAAAGTTGTCGACCTTGTTCACCGCGAGGACGACGGGCTTTCTCGAGCGCCTCAGTATGTCCGCTACTTTTGCGTCCGCGTCCTGCATGCCCTGCCGCACGTCCGTAAGAAAAAGTATGACGTCCGCCGTGTCTATCGCTATCTGCGCCTGCTCCCTTATCCGCGAGAGGATGACGTCCCCGCTGTCCGGGTCGATCCCGCCCGTGTCGATGAGCGTGAAGTCGTGCCCAGTCCACGAGACGTCCGCGTATATCCGGTCCCGCGTCACGCCCGGAGTGTCCTGCACTATCGATATGCGCTCGCCCGCGAGCGCGTTGAACAGCGTCGATTTCCCAACATTCGGCCGGCCCACGATGGCCACCACCGGTCTGCCCATAATTGCCTCACTTTTCGTCTTGTTCCCTTAAGCCTATTGTTTAATTCTACATTATGTTCGCAGCAAAGTAAAGTGCTAACTACATTTTATCATATCGCGCCTGCTCGTAGGCTGCGTGGAGCTCCTCCATCTCCTCATCGCCCGAAAGCCCCGCGATCTCCTCGATCTCGCGCGGCGACTCGTAGGGCAGTGGGCGGCTCTTTCGGTGTTTTTTTATGGTCTTCCTGTACTTTTTTCGGATCCTCTCACGCTCCGAGAGCCCCTTGTCGTCGTCCTCGGCGACGAGTTTCTCCACGACCTCGTCCGCATCCGAGAGGTCCTCGATTATGTCCTCGTTCTCGCCGTAATTGTCGGCAAATCCCCGCACTATGCTCCTTATGGCAAGGATGACGCAGACGATGACAAGCACGATCACGCATGCTATGAAGGCGTAGAGCACCTTCCTTATCCATGCGGGCGGCGACGGAGTGTCCCAATCCTTGTAATACTCATCCATCTCCACGATAGTGGATTCAAGCGCGTCGTAGAAGGCATAGTCATCTTCCTCCTCCCTCTCAAACGTCACCTGACTGCCAAAAAACCATTCCCTCGCGTTCGTATAGCGGCGAAATCCCGCCGTGAGCAGCGTCGGCACTGCGGCCAAGAGCATCACAAGCATGAAGATTGCCGTCATCCTGATTCCGATTGCATACACACGCCTGGAGGGGAGATTTTTGAGGCGGCGGTTCGATGCGAGGTAAGCCTCCGTCTGCACGACATATCGGTTTAGCATTGTATCCAGCAAGTATATGAGCCCGCAGACGAGCGACTCGTTGCACAGCGGTCTGCTCCCAAACAAAATCCCGATCACATATATTATCACGAAATATGCGCACATCCCAAAAATCGGGGTCTCGAGGATGCCGCTCTCCGCCGGGACGAACACCCTGTCCGCAGCCTTGTCCTTGTCCTCTTTTATGCGCACCGCCCGCGCCCTTATCCGCTCTATGAGCACGAGTATCCCCTCTATGCAGAACATGGTCGTCGACGCATAGAGCGCGGTCCGTATGCCGTACAGCGCATAGGCGAGGGCGTAATAGACGGCGCACGTCGCTGCAAGCACCGCCAGCATGCACGGGATGAAGACCCAGAGGTGCCGCAGTTTTTTTATCGCGACTCCGGAACAGGCGACAGGTACCATGATAAGCAGCCCCATCCAGAAGAGAGCACGCTGCTGCGCCATTCCCGGCTCCGAGAATAGCACGAATATGAGCGGGATGATGAGGGAAATTATGAGTGTGATATGCAGAAAGCCCGACGCCTCCCGTATGAACCTCCTCAGCATGGCACGACCTCCCTCCTTATCACGGCATAGGCGTGACATGACTTTTCTGGGCACTCCGTCCCCCGCTCGTACGGAAGCACCCAGAGCCCGGTGCTCTCCTCCCCCAAAAATTCAGCTATCGCCTCCCGGTTGTGGATTGCGTCCATCGTGATGAACACCGGGAGTGCGCCGCCGGGCGAGGCCATGTCCGAGGCGAGCAACTGGCCGTACGGGCGCACGCCTTTCCCCGAGCCTGCCAGCGCGAGGGTGCATTCAATGCTCTCAAGCTGCATGAGCCCCTCCGCCGCCGGAAAGCAAGTCCCGCTCTCCGTGACCATCCTGTCTGTGCCGGGCTCAACATTTTCGTCCTCGGTAATTTCGGCGTCGTCGCACCAGTTTACGGCGAGGCCGACCTGCATCCCCTGCCGCAGCAGCCGCTCGCAGAGCGAGGCCGCCACTGATATTCCCTCCTCGATGAGCGCGGGGTGCTTTATTATCCCCTCGTCCCCTACGTCGAGATAGATCATGACCTGCGCGGTCTGCGTGGACTCGAAGGTATTCACCATGAGCTCGCCGGTCTTGGCGCTGGCCTTCCAGTTTATCGTCTTCATAGGGTCGGTCGGTACATACTCGCGGATTGAGGCGAAGGCGAACAGATCCTCAAACAGGTTTTTCTCGCACTGCCTTATTCCTATCATCTGCTTGCAGCTGTCCATGATCTGTGAGACGTCAGTCCTCCTCGCGTAGACGTAGAGCTCGGTGTGCGCCTCGAGCCCCTTCTCGAAAATCTTGTCGTAGAGCGGGGAGTTTGTCTTGAAGCGCACCTTCTCCACCGTATAGTGGCCACGCTTTTTGCACTCTACGGGAAGTCTCCTCGTTATCCTCTGCTGCCCCGCGAGCGCGTAGACGTCCCTCTTGTACAGAAAGTCGCTGACCTGTGCATTCTCCATGTCGGTGAACACTATTCCTTTGGGAATCTGGAACGAAACCTCCACCGCCGAGAACGGCAGTCTCCCGCGGTTCTCCACGACCTCCGTCAGCACCGCCTCATGCCCCTCGTAGGCAAAGTGCCTCGCGAAGCTAAGCTCTGAGAAAAGCCACCTTCCCCATGAGCGGCGGAACCATATGTTCCAAGCGGCGACAAGCGCAATCACGATGATAAAAAACAGGCAAACCATACTCTCCTACCTCTATGCTTAACCTTTCATTAAACCTTGGCATATCCCAAAAAGTTTCCCGTCCATTGCTCCCAGCCAAAGTGTTCCCGCGCAAAACTGCACCCGAGCGCGGAAATCTCCGCCGCCCTCCGCCCGTCTGCAAGCATCTCCTCTATGATATCAACCGCCACGTCGAGATTTTCCACTGGATAATAGCAGGCGCAGTCTCCTAACATTTCCTCGACATAAGGACATTTTTCCGTCACGCAAAGGCTTCCGTTTTGCAGTGCGAGCGGCACTCGATCGTGCATCCCCGCCTTGAACCACGGCGTTTGGTTTAAAGCGATTTTTGTGCCGGCGTAAATCTCCGGGAGCCTGTCGTATGTGACCTCACCGCCGAGCTTAAGTTTCCAGGTCCTCCCCAATTTCTCCCAGAGCCGTTCCCAGCCGTGCCCGAACACGGTAATCGGCAAGTTATTTCCGACGCATTTTTTAATCAGCTCCTCACGGACATAAGCCTGAATATAGCAGTCTGCCAAGTAATTCAGCTGCATTATCCCCGGCAATTTATCCCAGTGTCCTGGTAGGATTTTATCCGTGGCTTCCTCCTGCGTCATGTCAGGGTTTTTCAGAAGCAATTCTACCACTCCCTGAAACAGCGCAAAGAGATCGTCCTCCCCGCGCTTTGCCTGCGCAAAAATGCTCTCCGGGTCCGTGTACGTCCCGGTGAACGCCAGGTCGTATTTCCTGTCGCCGTACGGGATCAATTCTTCCGCTTTCTCCGCTGCAATCGGGAGCGTAATCACATTTTTCATGTGCGGATAGTGCTCGCGCACGAAACCCTCGTGGTTTTTGTCGATGCATACCGCATGAAAATCGGAGAGTTCTGCCGCAAGGGCATCGTGATGGTAAAACGGGTGGTCAATCACATAGTGCCACACCTGGCCTCCGATCTCATCGAGGCAATATTTTCCGTCCTCGTCCACTGCCGACGGGACTATCGTGTTTATGTCAAATATCAAGTCATAATTTTTTCCGTAATAAGGCTTAAGCCCCTCCGCAGGGTTGTTTTTGTCCACGGAGAGATGCTCCGTGTGCCATCCCAAATTTTTAAGGCACTTGCCTATTTTATTTTCAAAATAAATAGTCGAGTCATAGCAGATTGTCCCGCAGTTTATGAAAAGAACCGAGTGCGCCATGCCATCCCCTCCCATTTTTTAAATTTATTTTTTTATTTCCCCGCACAGCGTCCTTCCCGACTTCACGTCATTCCAATAACAGAGGCCTGTCGGCTCCGTCACTCGGATTATCGGAAACAGCGATTCCATGTCCGGGCATATCTCCGGGAAAATATTTTTAAGCCCGTCAAAAAATCCTTCGCAATATTTTTCCGTGCGCCCGTCATTCCAGATTGCACAGTAGAAAATGTCCGCCTCGACCAGATCCTGGAACATATGGCTCCCGTAGCTAAGTTCCGGCATGTAGCCCGCGCGGTTGTCGGAGACCTCGCAGATCCCGCAGAATCCCGAGATGTCCGCAAACGCCACCGGCACCCCGAGCTCCGGCGTCCCCTGGCTCACGCAGAAAACTGACTCATATTTTCCGGCGAACGCGTTGCCGAAACCGTCCTCGAGGAAGCTCGACGAGCGCACGATTATAGGGCTGCCCGAAAAATATTCGAGCACCGAGCGGAATTTCTCCCTGATGTCCGGCGGGAACTCGCCGGAAAGAAGCGCATTTTTTAAATTTTCCGCCTCTGGGAAATACCCCTCCTCAGTGCGCTGTTTTATCCTCGTCTCCCAACACTCGTTGAAGACGATATAGGTGTAGAAGACGTCGGAGCCGATGTAGAACGAGTCGTGCGGCTCCATGTACTTGTCATACTCCGGCAGCTCGGTCTTTACGATGCGCCGCGCGAGGAGCATCCCGCAAGCCTTGCCGCCGATCGCCCCGCTGCCGACCATGCGGTCGCGCAGGTGAAAATAATCCCTCGGCTTGAAGTATCTCTTTATCCTCTCGTGGAGCCGCTCGTCCTTGGTCATCGTGCTCTCTATGATCTGCTCTTCGGTCGCGTCGCTGAAATTTCCATTTTTGTACTCGAGCCTCGCGAGCGCGAAGAAGCGGTCGTAGCTGTCGAGGTTCTGGTCCTGGCTCTCGGCGTTTGCCTCCTCGACGAGCTGATAGTAGCGGCTCATCGGGATCCCGCCTCGAAGCGGCTCGCACTCTCCCCCGTCGCGCGGGCAGAGGTGCGGCGTGAACATCTCCGGCGAGTATCGGTTCCAGACCTTGAGCGGATGGATGTAAATTTTATCGCTGTCGGAGTACACGTCCAGGAGCAGCTGCGTGGTGTCGCGGATCTTTGCGACCGCGCTGTAGGAGTGCCGCCCGCGCAGGAGCGGAAAATACGCCACCGTGTCGAGCCTGAAGAGGAACGGGCAGGTCACCCTGAAAAAATTGCCCATCATGAGGTCCGTGTACCAGACCGACTGCAGGGATGAGAGGCTGTCGAGGCCGTCTTCGCATTTTCCTTCAATGGTCAGCCTTCCTTTCCCAAATCATTGCAACACATTATGATTATAACCCAAACAGCCCTGACATTCAATCAAAAGCACGCAAAAAAACTCTTGCATTTGCTCACGAAAGTGTTACAATCAGATTTGTTGATACCAAGGGACAGAAGCACTTCAATAAAAAGGAGGATACTTATGGGAATCATAATCGGACTCATCGTCGCGGCCCTCGCGGGCTGGATCGTCGGGCGCATCATGAACATGAGGCTCGGCCTTATCTGGAACATCATTCTCGGCTTGGCTGGCGGCGTCGTCGGCAACATCATCCTTTTCGTATTGGGGATGTCCAGCTGGGGATTCATCGGCAACCTCATCGTCTCAGTCATCGGCGCATTCATCGTAGTGTGGATTGTGAACCTGGTCATAAGGCACATGAACCGCTGAGCGGCAAGAACCGCCCGGCGGTTCTTTTTTTAAAAGCTCTCCAATAGGCCGCGAAGCCCCTGCTCTTTGAAAATATTTTTGTAATATCCGACCTCGTCCTGGATTATGCTGTCGATGACGCTCATTCCGAGGAGCTCGACCGGGGCCTTGTCGTCGGTCAGGATATAGTTTCCGGCCTCGTATTTTTCGAGGCGTGAGGCAACTGTCTCGAGCATCGCGGACAGGTCGTCGTTGTCCACATCTTCTGCGAGGGATGGGAAATTTAAAATCCCGTCCTCGCTCTCTGACGCGAAGAGTTCCCGGTTCGTGGACCACGCCACATCCGCAGTGTATACATAGTCAAACACCGAGGAGATGGTGTCGGATAGGTAGGCGTTTATGTTGCCCTCCTTGTCATCGTGCATGTTCATGTTGACGACCATGACCCCGTCGTCGGCGAGGTGATCTTTCACCATCGTAAAGAATTCCACCGTGGACATCTGAAACGGGATCGTGATGTCCTGGTAGGCATCGACCATTATCACGTCATATTTTTCGTCGTCGACATTTAAATACGCGCGGCCGTCGTAGGCGGTGACGCTGACGCTGTCGGGGAGATTAAAATATTTCCGCGAGAGGTTTATTATTTTCTGGTCGATCTCCACGCCCTCGACGGAAATATTGTCGAAATATTTCACGCACTGCGTCGCGTATGTGCCTGTCCCCATTCCGAGCACGAGCACGTTTAGATTTTCTTTTTCCGTGACACCCGCCATGACTGGGGCTGCGAGCGCGTAGTCGTAGTACATCCCGGTCAGACCGTCGTTCTTCATCATTATCGACTGCACGCCGAAGAGCACGTTCGTCGAGAGGATCACGCTCTCGTCGTCCTCCTTGACTTGGAGGTAATTGTAGATCGATTCGCCCTCGTATGTGAGGTCATTTTCCCAGAACGCAAAGCTGCCGGAAAATCCCGAGAAGCTGCACGCCACAAAGAGCACGATCGCAACAATGCACTGCGCGGGCTTTTCCTTTGCGCTGATGAAATAAATGAGCCCGAGCACGAGGAGTATTCCCGCAAAAATCAAAAATGTGACCGATGTGCCGACCGCGGGGATTGTCAGAAACGTCGGCAAAAAAGTGCCGATAATGCTACCCACGGTGTTGAACGCGCCCAAGGTGCCTACGACCTTGCCGCTGTCGTCGAGGCTGTCGACGGTGTACTTTACTAGCGAGGGCGTGACCGTCCCGAGCAGAAAAAGCGGGAAGACGAACAGCACCATGCAGGTGACGAAAGCCGCCCAGATAAGCAGGTTGCTGCTCACTGTAAAGACGAGGAGCGCGGCTATCCCCAATATGATATACTTCCCGACGAGCGGGATCGCGGCAATCCAGACCGCGGCGATTATCAGGCGGATGTAGAGCCTGTCGGGGTCGGGATTTTTGTCAGCCCTGCGGCCGCCCCAGATGTTGCCGAGGGCCATCGCGATCATGACCGTGCCGATGATTATCGTGTAGACGATCTGCGACGAGCTGAAATACGGCGCGAGAAGCCTGCTCGCCGCAAGCTCGACCGCCATCACCGCCATCCCCGAGAAAAACTCCGTCAGGTAAAGATAATATTTGTTCTTCAATATTTTCCTAGTGTTCAATGCAGTTTGCTCCTTATATTTTTATGCCCTGCTCCAGTCCTCGGTCGGGAGCGGCACGCTGTTTAAGAGCCGGATGATCTGCTCCTCCTTCTGGCCGTCCCCTCCGTACTCGGAGAGCATCCTGTGCACCATGACGGGTATCGCGACCGCCTTTATGTCCTCCGGCACGACATAATCCCTGCCCTCCACCATCGCAAATCCCTGCGACGCGCGCAGGAGCGCGAGCGTCCCCCTAGGGCTTACGCCCATGTTCTTGCCCTGGCGCGTCTCGCGGGTCAGCGAGATTATGTAATTCCGCAGGTCGTTGTGGACAAAGAC
This sequence comes from Clostridiales bacterium, assembly GCA_021199135.1. GTDB lineage: Bacteria > Bacillota > Clostridia > Lachnospirales > Lachnospiraceae > Roseburia. Next base: position 10,239 of record JAJQIQ010000203.1, read on the forward strand.
ATTTTTGCAGTCGCGCTGCAGCGCAAGGATCTCATCCATAGTGCAGACGGCGGAGATTTCGTCGAGCGGCTCGGCGTTCATGTATGAATCGACCATCTGCCGCTCCGCCTCGGCGCTCAGATTTCCCATGTAAATCCTCATCAAAAACCTGTCCATCTGCGCCTCCGGGAGCGGGAAGCAGCCGAGCGTCTCGACCGGGTTCTGCGTCGCGATGACGAAGAACGGCTGCGCCATTTTGCGTGTCACCCCGTCCACCGTGACCTGCCCCTCCGCCATGCACTCGAGAAGGCTCGACTGCGTCCTCGGCGTCGCGCGGTTTATCTCGTCCGAAAGAAGAAGGTTCGTAAACACCGGCCCCACGCGAAATACGAATTTCCCCTGTTCCTGGTTATAATAAGAAATCCCGGTCACGTCGCTCGGCAGCAGGTCCGGCGTGAACTGGATCCGGCTGAATTTGAAGTCCATCGACTTTGCGAGCGCGCGCGCCATCATCGTCTTTCCCGTCCCCGGCACGTCCTCGAGGAGCACATGGCC
>JAJQIQ010000080.1 GCA_021199135.1 Clostridiales bacterium
TTCGTCGACTAATCCAATTCGTCGAGGAGCACAACGTCACGGAAATCAGCGGATTCCCCTATCTCCTGCTCGAAATGAACCGCCTTGAGCGGCTCCCCACCTCCCTGCGCCTTCTGATCAGCGGAGGCGATGTGCTCCGCGCCAGATACATATCGAACCTCATCGACAAGGTCGAGATCTACAACACCTACGGTCCTTCGGAGACGACCGTCTGCGCCTCCTTTTTCCGCTGCACAGGTTCACGGCCGCTTGCCGACGGCACCTATCCGATCGGCAAGCCCGTCTTGGGCGCCGAAATGGAGATTATTGACGAGGACCTGCGGCCCGTGCCTGACGGCGAGGTCGGGGAGATCTGCATCTTCGGAGACGGTGTCTCGCGCGGCTACCTCGGTCCCACTCCGGAAAGCGTGAATTTCACGACGATGCCCGACGGACGGAGGGTCTACCGCAGCGGCGACATGGGCTACCGTCTTCCGGACGGGAACTTCGCCTTTCTGCACCGCCGCGACACACAGGTGATGATCATGGGGAAACGGGTGGAGTGCGATGAGGTGGAGAACGCACTCAACCGCTGCACGAAAATAGAGCAGGCGGCCGTATGTCCACGCACAGACACCCAAGGTCTTTCTTACCTGACAGCCTACATCGTACCGCGCGGCGACGACTTCTCGATCGAGGAACTGAAAATACGCATGGCCGACTATCTGACCCCTTACATGATTCCGGAATACTTCGTCATCATGCAGTCGCTTCCGCTCAACGCCAACGGCAAGATCGACCGTAAGGCTTTGCCCGTCATAATGAAGGAAGGCCGCCTATGATCGTCATTGACCGCTGTACGAACATCGACCTCCTGATGAAGTGGCGCATGGAGGTGCTGCACTGCGTGTTCTCCATTCCGGATGATGCAGACACAAGCGAATTGGAGATGGAGAACCGCCGATATTACGAGCAGAACATTGCCGGCGAAGGGCACATTGCCTGCGTTGCATACGAAGACGGCGAGGCGGCGGGCTGCGGCAGCATCTGTCTTTACGACGAGATGCCCTCTCCGGACAATCCTTCCGGACGCTGCGCCTACCTTATGAACATCTATGTGCGAGAGCCGTTCCGTGGACACGGCATCGGCCGGAGCATCGTAGACTGGCTGGTCGACAGGGCGAGGGAACGCGGCATCACGAAAATATACCTTGAAACGACTCCCGGAGCCCGCCGGCTGTACCGGGAAACGGGATTTAACGATATGGAGGACATGATGATATGGAAACATCTACGCAAACACTGAAGATCGGGAGACTCACCTGCAACTGCACCTCGGCAGGCAGCCGCCGCATCACGTATATGATAACGCCCATGCCATTGGTCAAAGGGCCGATCAAGACGTTTGCCGCACGCTACGGCACCAACATCGTCGTGGTGCACGGTTTGGATTGGGACGATGACATGACCCCATGGCCCGCTCCCGGAGTGATGCACAAAGACGCCGACTTCAAGGGCCTTGCGGCGGAGTTCCTCACCGTCCTGCGAAATAGCGTGATTCCCGAGGCCGAGCGGCTTCCAGGAATGGATGCCTCGGATGGACGTGATCTGATCGGGATCTCGCTCTCCGGTCTCTTTGCCCTCTGGGCCTGGATGCAGGGCGAGGATTTCGCCGACATCGCCTGCGTCTCCGGCTCGTTCTGGTACGACGGCTTCGCGGACTGGCTCTGCAACGAAGGTCTGCGTCCGAAATCCGGCCTGGCGTATTTCTCCCTCGGCGATCTGGAAGGCAATGCCAAGGACCATCCCCGCTTCCGCACTGTGCGACAGGCCACGTCACAGATAATCGACGCTCTCAACCGTCACGGAATCCACACCTTGTTCCAACAGAACGCAGGCACCCATTACGCCCCGTTCTTTCCCCGGCTGGAAAAGGCCTTCGCAGCCCTTTCAAGTCCGTGTAATTATGACAAAGTAAATGTTTTCTAAAATATTTCAACTACAACAATAGGTACAGCATTGAAGATCGGCATATCATTTTTTGCGTAAAAATAACACAAAAATTTTGCGGATATAAAATATATGTCTATTTTTGCAGTCGTGTAATATTTACACGAACAATCGGGATTTTCCTTATTCGGTGATGCCGATATATAGCGAAAGTCACGTAATAAACATTTAATCATGGAACAGAAGAACGACAAAATATTAGAGCGACTGTGTTTTTATATACTTTTTCCGGCCGGAAGGCGGAGTGTTTACTTTAAGTGTTTCCTTTAAATGATTTTTGAGATGTATTATTATGACCAGAAGCAGCGGAATGTTGCGATTTTTTATGACTCGATGGAGCTTTGCAGAAGCGATGCGGCTCTGAAGCAGGCAGTTAAGGCGTCGATAGCGGCGCAGGAGATTTATCCCGAAGGCACAGAGCTGCCGGTTAAGCCTGTGACATCACACGAGACTGAATGTGAGATCGTTGTGTCGAAGAAGAGGACGCTGGAGGCGGCGGAAGGCTATGTCGGAAGCAAGGTGTGCGTGCTGAATTTCGCTTCGGCGACGAGTCCGGGCGGGGGCGTCAAGCACGGCTCTAACGCACAGGAGGAGAATCTCTGCAGAAGCACAACACTGTATAATTGTCTGGCTGATCACTCGATAAGTTCGGCTTTCCATTCTCGCCACACAGAACTTCTCCGCAATGGCAAAATGAATGGGCTGTACAACGATGACTGCATCTACACACCGGGCGTGCGCGTTTTCAAGGAAGATCACGATGACTGCGAGTTGCTGGATCGGAGCGACTGGTTCAGCATTGACGTGATCACCTGCGCCGCGCCGAACCTCCGCGAGCGACCGAGCAATGCGATGAATCCGAACGCCGGTTCGAAGAGAGTCATCATTTCGGACGCCGATCTGGAGGCCCTGCACGAGAAACGTCTGGATCGTATCCTTGACATCGCAGCCCTGCATGGAGCCGAGGTGGTCATCCTCGGGGCCTTTGGCTGCGGAGCCTTCAAGAACCCTCCGAAGGCCGTCGCCCGCGGAATGTACCGTGCCGTGCAGAAACACCTTCATGACTTCAAGACCATCGAATTCGCCATCTACTGCCGCGACTACGAGACGGAAAACTACAACGCCTTCCGTTCAGTCTTTTCCCCGCTCTGCCGATAAGACAATATGTCAGGTATCCTGTCCCACTTTTGACACAAGACTATTAAAACATTTATAAACGAATACAGACAATTTTCAGCAAAAATATCTATCTTCGCGCCGGTTTCGCAATTAAAAACATGCACATAGGAATAGCCGGTAATATCGGGTGCGGAAAGACGACCCTGACCAGAATGCTCTCGGAATACTACGGATGGACTCCGAAATACGAGGCGGTGACCTACAATCCCTACCTCGAGG
>JAJQIQ010000014.1:0-4894 GCA_021199135.1 Clostridiales bacterium
TCCCGTCGCAGTCGAGCGAGGTCTACGCCGCGGACGGCACCCTCATCTCGGAGCGCAAGGGCGAGAAGGACGCGGAGTACGTCTACTACGAGGACATCCCGAAGGCCTTCGTCACCGCGATGATAAGCATCGAGGACAAGAAGTTCTACAGCCACAACGGGGTGGACTTCAAGGCCGTCGTGCGCGCCGCGACCGCGATGGTCAAAGCGAAGCTGAACAAGAGCACCGCGACGCAGGGCGCGAGCACGATCACGATGCAGCTGGCGAAGCTGATGTACCTTGACGCCGACCAGACCTGGCAGTACAAGGTCAAGCAGATGTTCATCGCGATGGAGCTCGAGAAGCGCTACAGCAAGGAAAAAATAATGGAGTTTTATTTAAACAACATTTATTTTTCCAATGGGTACTACGGGATCGAGGCGGCCTGCCACGGGTATTTCAATTGCGAGCTCGGCGACCTTGACCTCTCGCAGATATGTTTCCTCTGCGCGATACCTAACAGCCCGACCTACTACGACCCGCTGACGAACTTCGACCACACCATAGAGCGGCGCGACAGGATACTCGAGAACTTGCTCGACGATCAGAAGATCACGCAGGAGGCCTACTACGAGGCGAAGAGCGAGGAGATCGTCCTAAACCGCCCCCAGTCGACGGGAGAGACGCTGATGAATAATTACGTCGACACCTACACCTACTACTGCGCGACTCGGGCGCTGATGGAATTGGACGGCTTCGAGTTCCAGTACTACTTCGATACGGACGAGGAGGAGGAAGAGTACGACACGCAGTACGACGAGCTCTACACCGCCTGCCAGAAGAAGCTCTACGCGGGCGGGTACAAGATTTACACCTCGATCGAGCTCGACAAGCAGGACGCCCTGCAGGAGTCGATCGATGACGTGCTCTCGGGCTTTACCGACCTGCAGGACGACGGGATATACAAGATGCAGGGGGCGGCGGTCTGCATCGACAACGACACCGGCTACGTCGTCGCGATAGTCGGCGGGCGGGAGCAGAGCTACTACACCTACACGCTAAACCGCGCCTACCAGAGCCACCGCCAGCCTGGGAGCTCGATAAAGCCGCTCATCGTCTACACCCCCTCCCTTGAGCGAGGCTACACGCCGGACTCCATCGTCGAGGACGTGGAGCTGGAGGACGGCCCCGCGAACGCGAACGGCGTCTACGAGGGCGAGGTGACGCTGCGCTACGCCGTCGCCAAGTCCTTAAACACCGTGGCCTGGCAGCTCTACGAGGACCTCACGCCGGAGGTCGGGCTCTCATATCTGAAGGCGATGAACTTTACGAGCATAGTCGACGAGGACTACGTGACGGCGACCGCTTTGGGGGGCTTTACGAAGGGGGTCTCCGCGCTTGAGATGGCGGCGGGCTTTGCGACGATCGAGAACGACGGGATGTACCGCCAGCCGACCTGCATCTTGCGTATAGTGGACAAGGACGAGAACGTCGTCTACGCCTCCGAGCAGGAGGATGTCATCATATACGACAAGACGGCCGCGCGCATGATGACCGACATCCTGACCTCCGTCATGGACTACGGGACCGGCAAGTCGCTCGCCCTTACCGACATGCCCTGCGCGGGCAAGACCGGCACGACGAACGACTACAAGGACGGCTGGTTCGTAGGCTACACGCGCTATTACACGACGAGCGTCTGGGTCGGCTGTGACTACCCCGAGAAGATCTCGGGGCTGACCGGCAGCAGCTACCCCGGGCAGATTTGGCAGTCATACATGAACACGATCCACGAGGGACTCGACCCGATCGACTTCCTGCCGTACGCGCAGCTCTCGGACGACTTCGGGCAGCAGGAGGAGACTGAGGAGGAGACGCCGGAGGAAGAGGAGCAGCCCGAGGAGGAGGAACCTGAGCAGGAGGAGCCTGCGGAGGCGGAAGAACCAGAGCAGCAGGAGGAAGAAGAGCCCGCGGAAGAGGAGCAGCCCGAGGAGGAGCCGCAGGAGCAGGAAGAAGGAGAAGGGCAGCAGGAGGAGGGCGAGCAACCCGAGGAAAATGAAGAGGAACAGGAGGAAGGCGGGGACAACGCAGACGCCGACGAAAATGCGGAGGAAGAGCAATAGGGATTGAGATAAAATTAAATTTAAATTTAATTAAAAAAATAGACCCAGATGAGACATAAAAATATAAGGAGGATTTAACAAATGAAGAAGTACGGCTTCGGAGTGGACGTGGGCGGCACGACGGTAAAGATTGGTTTCTTCGGCACGGACGGGACGCTCCTCGACAAGTGGGAGGTGAAGACCGACAGGACCGACGGCGGGAGCAACATCCTCCCTGACATCGCGCAGGCGATCGACAACAAATTGGCGCAGGAGGGGATCAGCAAGAGCGAGGTGCAGGGGATCGGGATAGGCGTCCCGGGTCCGGTCAGCGCGGACGGCGTGGTGCACACCTGCGTGAACCTCGGCTGGGGCACGGTCAACGTGGCGGACGAGCTCGGGCGGCTCACGGGGCTTATCGTCAGCGTCGGCAATGACGCGAACGTCGCCGCGCTCGGCGAGATGTGGCAGGGCGGCGCGAAGGGCAGCAAAGACGTCGTCCTGGTGACGCTCGGCACCGGGGTCGGCGGCGGGATCATCGTCGGCGGCAAGGTCGTCGCGGGGCACGACGGCGCGGGCGGCGAGATCGGCCACATCACGGTCAACGACGACGAGATCGAGCCCTGCAACTGCGGGCAGTACGGCTGCCTCGAGCAGTACGCCTCCGCGACCGGGATCGCGAGGATGGCGAGGAGAAAGCTCGACAAGAGCGCGGAGGAGACGAGCCTTCGGAATGTGCCGCAGCTCGACGCGAAGGCGGTGTTCGACGCGGCGAAGGCCGGGGATGCGGTCGCGCTCGGGCTCGTCGACGAGGTCGGATCGATTTTGGGCGGAGCCCTCTCGAACATCGCTTGCGTCGTAAACCCGGAGGTCATCGTCTTAGGAGGCGGCGTGTCGAAGGCGGGCGACATTCTCACCGACGCGGTGCAGAAGCACTTCATCGAGACCTCGTTCCACGCGTGCCGCGACACGAAGTTTGCGCTCGCGACACTCGGCAACGACGCGGGGATGTACGGCTGCGTAAAGATGATACTTGAATAGCAGAAATAGTAGAAACTGCTTGACATTTACCCCCATTTCGTTATATGCTTGGAGAGTGAATGGTTTGGGGGCGCGGACATTTTTTGCCGCCAGGATTTACAAACAAAAAAAAATGAAAAGGAGATACCAAAATGTTGGAGAAAATCAAGGAGCTTATCGCAGACCAGCTGAGCGTCGACGCGGACTCGATCACCGCTGAGTCAAGGTTCAAGGAGGATCTCGAGGCGGATTCGCTCGACCTGTTCGAGCTTGTCATGGCGCTGGAGGAGGAGTACGGCGTCGAGATTCCGTCGGAGGACCTTGGGAACATCCTCACCGTTCAGGACGTCATGGATTACCTGGCAGAAAAGGGTGTTGAGGACTGATGATGAAGACAAGGGTTACGGAACTTCTTGGAATCAAATATCCCGTCATACAGGGAGGCATGGCCTGGGTGGCCACGCACGAGCTCGCCAGCGCGGTCTCTGAGGCGGGAGGCCTCGGGATCATAGGCGCGGGCGGCGCCCCGGCGTCTTGGGTGCGCGAGCAGGTCCAGGCGGCGAAGGCCGAGACGGACAAGCCCTTCGGCGTGAACCTGATGCTGATGAACCCGGAGGCGGACGACATCGCCCAGATCCTCATCGACGAGGGAGTGCGTGTCGTCACGACAGGGGCCGGAAACCCGGCGAAGTACATGAAGGCGTGGAAGGAGGCCGGGATCCATGTGATGCCGGTTGTCGGAAGCGTAGCCCTGGCGAAGCTGATGGAGCGCGGAGGCGCGGACGCGGTGATCGCGGAGGGCATGGAGTCCGGCGGCCACATCGGCGTGGAGACTACGATGACGCTGGTCCCGCAGGTCGTCGACGCGGTGGAGATCCCGGTCATAGCGGCGGGCGGCATAGCGGACGGGCGCGGTTTCGCGGCGTCGATCATGCTCGGCGCGGAGGCCGTCCAGATGGGCACGCGCTTCGTCGTCGCGACGGAGTCCACCGTCCATGAGAACTACAAGGAAAAGATCATAAAGGCCAAGGACATCGACTCGGAGGTGACCGGCAGCACGCACGGCCATCCCATCCGTGTGCTGCGCAACAAGATGACGCGCGAGTACATAAAGAAGGAAAAGGAGGGCGCGACGTTCGAGGAGCTCGAGGTGATGACTTTGGGCGCACTCAGAAATGCCGTGGTCGACGGCGACGTCGTAAACGGCAGCGTCATGGCGGGCCAGTCCGCCGCGATGGTAAAGCGGCAGGAGTCGTGCGCGGACATCATCGCGGACGTCATGGACGGGGCAAAAAAGCTAATCCCCGCCTACTTTGAGGATTAAAGTTAAATCAGGATTTAATAATTGGGGGTCAGGTTTCCTGGCCCCATAACTCTACAAGGGGGATTCTTATGAAACGAGTATTCATGTTCCCAGGACAGGGTTCACAGTATATCGGAATGGGAAAGGAATTTTACGACTCGATGCCCGAGTGCAGGGAGGTCTTCGACCTTGCGAGCGAGGCGTCGGGGCTCGACGTGCCCGCGCTGTGCTTCGAGGAGAACGACAAGCTCGACGTCACCGAGTACACGCAGATCTGCATGCTGACGACCGAGGTCGCGATCGCCCAGGCGCTCATCGCCCGCGGGATCAAGGCGGACGTCACGGCGGGGCTTAGCCTCGGCGAGTACGGCGCGCTCGTCATCTCGGGCACGATGTCGATGAAGGACGCGTTTTCGGTCGTGCGGAGGCGCGGGATATATATGCAGGAGGCCTACCCGGTCGGCGGCGGGATGTCGGCGGTGCTCGCGCT
>JAJQIQ010000014.1:4994-10709 GCA_021199135.1 Clostridiales bacterium
GAGGTGCCGTACCTTACGAACGTGACGGGCGACTACGTGAAGGACCAGTCGGAGGTCAAGGACCTCCTCGTGCGCCAGGTCTCATCGTCGGTGCGCTGGCAGCAGTCGGTCGAGAGGATGATAAAAGACGGCGCGGACGAATTCGTCGAGATCGGGCCGGGGCGCTCGCTCTCGGGCTTCATGAGAAAGATAAACCGCGACGTCGCGACTTACAATATCGATAAGATGGAGGATTTTGAGAAGTATGTTGACCGGTAAGAATGCGCTGGTGACGGGCGCGGGGCGCGGGATCGGCAGGGCAATCGCACTCGAGCTCGCCTCCCGGGGCGCGCACGTCATCGTAAACTACAACGGCTCCAAGGACGCCGCCGAGCAGACCGTCTCCGAGATAGAGGCATCGGGCGGGAGCGCGCAGGCCATCCAGTGCGACGTGTCGGACTTCGACGCCTGCGGCGAGATGGTGTCAGGCCTCATCAAGGAGCTCGGGCACATCGACATATTGGTAAACAACGCCGGGGTGACCAGGGACGGCCTCATCATGAAGATGAGCGAGGAGGACTTCGACACGGTCATCCGCGTGAACCTCAAGGGCTGCTACAACACGATCCGGCACCTCTCGCGCCACTTCCTCAAGCAGAGGGCGGGCAAGATCGTAAACCTCTCCTCCGTGACCGGCATCATCGGAAACATCGGCCAGGCGAACTACTCCGCGAGCAAGGCGGGCATCATCGGCCTCACCAAGGCGGTGGCGCGTGAGCTTGCGAGCCGCGGCATCACGGTGAACGCCGTCGCCCCGGGCTATGTGCTGACGGAGATGACCGACGTCCTGCCGGATGACACGAAGGCCGAGATCATGAAGCAGATCCCGCTCGGGCGCGCGGCCCAGCCGTCCGACGTCGCGAACGTGGTCGCATTCCTCGCCTCGCCCGACTCGGACTACATCACCGGCCAGGTTATTCATGTCGACGGCGGGATGGCCATGGGATAAACATAAAAATTAAAGTTACTTTTAACAAAAGGAGACATAGCTATGAGCAGAAGAGTTGTTGTGACAGGAATGGGGGCGATCACCCCGATTGGCCTCTCCGTGGCGGACTTCTGGCAGTCGGCGAAGGAGGGCAAGACCGGCTTTACGGACATCACGAAGTTTGACACGGAGGGCTACAAGTGCCATGTCGCGGCGGAGGTGAACGGGTTCGACCCGAAGAACTACATGGACCCGAAGTCGGCCAAGCGCATGGAGCTGTTCAGCCAGTACGCGATCGCGGCGGCGAAGGAGGCCATCGAGGACGCGGGGCTTGACATGACAAAGGAAGACCCGTACATGGTCGGCACGGCGATCGGCAGCGGCATCGGAAGCCTGCAGTCGATGGAGCGCGAGATACTAAAGCTCAACGACAAGGGGCCTAGCCGCGTGAGTCCGCTGTTCGTCCCGGTGACGATCACGAACATCGCGGCCGGCAACGTCGCGATCCAGTTCGGCCTCAAGGGCAAGAGCATAAACGTCGTCACGGCGTGCGCGAGCGGCACCCACAACATCGGCGAGGCCTACCGCACGATTCAGTACGGCGACGCGGACGTGATGGTCGCGGGCGGCGCGGAGGCCTGCGTCTGCCCGGTCGGCGTCGCGGGGTTCACGGCTCTGACGGCATTATCCACCGAGCCAGACCCGACCAAGTGCTCGCTCCCGTTCGACAAGAACCGCAGCGGCTTCATCCTCGGCGAGGGCGCAGGGATCGTCATCCTCGAGGAACTCGAGCACGCGAAGGCCAGGGGCGCAAAGATATACGCCGAGGTCGGCGGCTATGGCTGCTCGTCCGACGCCTACCACATCACGGCGACCGCCGAGGACGGCCAGAGCGCGGCCCGCGCGATCTCGAACGCGATAAAGGATTCCGGCGTCGACCCGAATGAGATCACCTATATCAACGCGCACGGCACGGCCACACACCTAAACGATCTCTGCGAGACGCGCGCTTTAAAGATCGTCTTCGGCGACCACGCGAAGGACCTCAAGATCAATTCCACGAAGTCGATGATCGGGCATCTGCTCGGCGCGGCGGGCGCGGTCGAGTTCGTCACCTGTGTCAAGACGATTCAGGACGGCTTCATCCACGCGACGGTCGGCTATACGACCCCGGACGAGGAGCTCGACCTCGACTACTGCAAGGAGCCGGTCCAGATGGAGGTCCCCTACGCGGTCAGCAACTCATTCGGCTTCGGCGGCCACAACGCGAGCCTGCTCGTAAAGAAATATAGTTAGGAGGCGGGCAGATCATGGACGAGGCAAAGGAAATGGAAGGCGGGCGCGAGGCGGTGAAGCTCACGACGGCACAGATCATGGAAATCCTTCCGCACAGGCAGCCGTTCCTCCTCATCGATACGATAGAGGACCTGGTGCCGGGAGTCAGGGCGGTCGCGAAGAAGAACGTCACCTACAACGAGCCGTTCTTCGGCGGGCACTTCCCCGGGAACCCGGTCATGCCGGGCGTGCTCATCGTCGAGGCGTTGGCGCAGACCGGCGCGGTGGCGATCCTCTCGCAGCCCGAGTGGAAAGGCAAGACCGCGTACTTCGCGGGGATCGACAAGGCGAAGTTCAAGCAGAAGGTCGTCCCCGGCGATACGCTGACGCTTGAGACCGAGATCATAAAGGTCAAGGGGCCGATCGGCGTCGGCAAGGCGACGGCGAGGGTCGACGGCAAGCTGGCGTGCAGCGCGGAGCTGACGTTCGCGATTGGATAATGCAACTTATTAAATGAAGATTTAAAGATGATACCCTCGGATTTCTCCGTGCTACGCACTCCCGAAATCCGACATACATTCGCATTCCGCTAATTTTTCTACGAAAAATTGCTCCATTGCTCATGTATGGGGCGGGTCCCAAATCCCCGCAATTGTGAGCAAGCTCACATTGCGTTGCTTTTGTCCCCTGGTATCATCAAATTAAGAGAGAAAGGCTATGTAAATGAGATTAAGGGATTATATCAAGGTCAGCAGGAAGGGCAGCGAGGGAAACACGGTTGCCCGTGATGCGGGGGAGAAGGCAGAGGCTGAGGGTCAGGAAGGCGGCGAGGCAAAGAAGGAGCCGGAACCGGTCGAGACGATCATCTGCCCGAACTGCAAGCGCGAGCTCGACAGGAAGATCGTCGTAAAGAAAAAGTACGTCTGCTACGAGTGCGGCTACTATTTCCGTGTCCGCATGAAGAACCGGATCAGGATGGTCGCGGACTCAGGGACGTTCGAGGAGTGGTTTGCCGACCAGGCGACGGGTAACCCGCTCGACTTCCCGGAGTACGAGGACAAAGTGAAGGCGACGCAGGAGAAGACAGGCCTCACCGAGGGCGTCACGGTCGGCAAGTGCACGATATACGGCGAGCCGACGGTGCTCGGCATCATCGACGCGCGCTTCATGATGGGAAGCATGGGCCACGTGGTCGGGGAGAAGATCACGCTCGCGATCGAGCGGGCGACGGAGGAGAGGCTTCCGGTCGTCATGTTCTGCTGCTCGGGCGGCGCGAGGATGCAGGAGGGCATCATCTCCCTCATGCAGATGGCGAAGACCAGCGCGGCAGTGCGCAGGCATTCCGATGCGGGGCTCCTCTACATCCCGGTGCTCACCGACCCTACGACGGGCGGCGTGACCGCGAGCTTTGCGATGCTCGGCGACATAATCCTCGCCGAGCCGAACGCGCTCATAGGCTTTGCGGGCTCGCGCGTCATCGAGCAGACCATAGGCGAGAAATTGCCGGAAGGCTTCCAGCGCGCGGAGTTCCAGCTCGAGCACGGCTTCGTCGACGCGATAGTCGAGCGCGAGGAGCTCAAGGTGACGCTCCACAAGCTGCTGAGGCTCCACAGGCCGCTTTCAGGCTTTGCGAACTTCGAGTCCAGCCACGACGATGACATATACGAGCCGACGGAGCTCATGAAGGAGAGAAACGCGATGGCGGCTCCGCTCGACGTTTGGGACAAGGTCGTCTCCGCGCGCCAGATGAAGCGTCTCGCCTCTGTTGACTACATGGACCGCATCTTCGACGAGTTCATCGAGCTCCACGGAGACCGGTACTTCGGCGACGACCAGGCTATTGTCGGCGGCATCGCCTACCTCGACGGCCAGCCGGTGACGGTCATCGGCATCCACAAGGGCAAGGACTTAAAAGACTGCGCGAACCGCAACTACGGCATGCCGTCCCCGGAGGGATACCGCAAGGCGATCCGCCTCATGAAGCAGGCCGAAAAGTTTAATCGTCCTATAATTACTTTCGTAAACACCTCCGGCGCCTACCCCGGCAGGGAGGCCGAGGAGAACGGGCAGGGCGAGGCCATCGCTAGGAACCTCTACGAGATGTCGGGGCTTAAGGTCCCGGTGCTCTGCCTCATGATCGGCGAGGGCGGCAGCGGCGGCGCGCTCGCGCTCGCTGTGGGCAATGAGGTATGGATGATGGAGAACGCGATCTACTCGATCCTCTCCCCGGAGGGCTTCGCCTCGATCCTCTGGAAGGACGGCAGGCGCGCGAAGGAGGCCGCGACGGTCATGAAGATCACCGCGCAGGATTTGAAGGAGCTCGGCGTCATCGACGACATCATCCCGGAGTACGGCGGGGCGGACGACGACGCGCTCATCTCCATCGCAAACTACATGAAAGGGCACATGAAGGAATTTCTGAGGGCTCAGGACGGCAAGAGCGGCGAGCAGCTGGCGCAGGAGCGCTACGACCGTTTCCGCGCGTTCTAGCACCGCAAAGGAGATTTACGATAATATGAAAATACTTGGCACTGGAAGCGTGCTTCCAAAGAAGATAGTGACCAACGACGACGTGGCGCAGGTCGTGGACACTTCGGACGAGTGGATCAGGTCGCGCACGGGCATCGTGAAGCGGCACATCGCGGTGGACGAGACGACGACCTCGATGAGCCTTGAGGCGTCAAAGATTGCGCTCGAGGCGGCGAATGTCCGCGGCGAGGACCTCGACCTCATCATCGGCGCGACGGTCTCCCCGGACTTCGTGTTCCCGACGCTCGGCTGCGAGCTCCAGGCAGAGCTCGGAGCTGTCGGAGCGACGGCGTTCGACGTGGGCGCGGGCTGCTCGGGATTCATGTACGCGATGGCGACGGCGGACGCGTATTTTAGGACCGGGCGCTACAAGATGGCCCTGATAGTCGGAGCGGAGGTCCTCTCAAAGATAATGGACTGGACGGACAGGACGACCTGCGTGCTCTTCGGCGACGGCGCGGGTGCGGCGGTCGTGTCCGCGGACGGCGACCAGCTCCTTGCGATGGCGCAGGGATCGGACGGCACGGGCGGCCCGGCGCTGTGCCTTAAAAACCGCGAGGTCAGCAACATGTGCCATCCCCTCGGGGACCAGACCTACACATACACGCACATGGACGGCTCGGCGGTCTACAAGTTCGCGGTGCGCACGGTCCCGGGCGCGGTGAAGAAGGTGCTCGGCGAGGCGGACGTCGCGATCGACGACGTGAAGCTCTTCATCCTCCACCAGGCGAACCGCCGCATCATCGAGTCGGTCGCAAAGCACCTCGGCCAGCCCATCGAGAAGTTCCCGATGAGCATGCAGGAGTGCGGCAACACCTCGGCGGCGAGCATCCCGGTGCTCCTCGACGAGCTCGTGCGCGACGGGTCGATCCAGAAGGGCGACAAGATCGTGCTGGCGGGCTTCGGCGCGGGCCTGACCTGGGCGGCGTGCGTGATCGAATGGT
>JAJQIQ010000086.1 GCA_021199135.1 Clostridiales bacterium
TTCCCTGATGCCCGCCATGATGTTTCCGTAAAGGAGGTTCTGCTTTTTTGCGGCTCGCGCTTCTTTTTCAAACATTTTATGCAGTTCCACCGACATGCGGTCCAGCTCATCCAGCTTGTCCAATTCTGTTTTTGATAGCTTGTCCCATTTTTTATGGTTGGCATTTTTTCCATAGCCGTACTCCTTGGCAAGCATCTGGTCAGGCCTGCTCCTTACTATGCAGACATGCCTCTTCTTCTTTTCATCCTTCGTCATCCCGCCTGCACATTCCGAAAGGTCATCGATTCGGCTCCATCCGAGGCAGAGCTTTTCCGTGACCCACCGGCGATGTTCAATGCAGATAAGCTCATCCCTCATTTTATGATTGAGCCCATTTCCCATCTTCTCCTCAAACTGCTGCGCCGCCTCCTCAAAACCGATCGCATCAAGGTCAATCCCCATGCTGTATAGCTTGTATTTAAGGGAGAGGACGTTCGAGACGCAGGAATCATGGTTGTATTTTTTCCGAAATTCTGCCCTCACTGTACCAAAGTCGATATTGAGGTCCTTCTCCCAGACCATATGCGCATTGAACGCCATCCTCTCGATTTCCGGATAGAGGGGAGATTTTTTTATGTCACGGTTTATATGCAGTGGGCACAGGTTCGGCTCGTCCTCGCCTGCCAGGCGATCCCCCTCGCATATGAAGCTTATGGTGCATTTCATTTCAAGAATTTCTGCGGCATTTTTGCACGCGTCTGCGGCAGCATGGTTTAAGGAATCGTCCCCGAGCGCAATGAAGACATAGCGCGGGCATCCGCAGTCCGATTCCGATTGATCGCACATGAGCTTTTCCATGATGGATGTGTTGTCAGTTCCTTTATCGCGGCCCAGCTTTTCTGTCTCAAACTCTATGCTGCCGTATGAATCCATGCCTTTCTCGATCGATCCGCCGACATTGAAAAATTTCGCAAGCGAAGGTCTCTCGGAGAGGTAAATGTCCTTGTCGGTCGGATCATCGGAGAAGACCGTGACCTGAAGGCTCATGCCTCGGATCTGCCCGTCCTGAAGACAGGCATCCAGGAATTTCTGGCCATAATTTCCAAAGCCGATCACGATCACCCGAAGCATCCCTTTCCCATCCGCGCAGCACTGATACAGCGGATGTTCATATAAATGATACTGGATCGCCAGGAAGGAATTTTTTCCCTTGTTGACGTCAAGTGACTTTTCCATGTCCTTTAAGACCCACTTCTCCCCGGCACGGCCTTTGTTTGCGATGTCGGAGGGCAGGGCATAGTACAGGGCATCTTCTAAATCCTCGATCATCTCCTCGCAGTTTGCGTACCGGTCCTCTGCCCTGCACAGGGATTTCCCCAGTATCCTGGTCAGGATGGCCCGAAGCCTCGGGTGGGAGTTTGCCTCAGATGCCCGGATCAAATCGGAATCGTCTACCATCTCCAGAATCCTGTCATAATATTCGCTTCTGTAAATGTATCCCCTGCTCTTGGTCTCATCTGTGACGACGATGGCAAAAAAGAGCGTGGCCCCTATGGAATAAATGTCGGTCTGATTGGTCGCCGCCCTGCGCCCCGCCTCGGGCTCGAGAAACCCTTCGGTCCCTACCACGTCCTCCATGTCCCCGTATACCGAACAGACTGAATTTATGTCAAAAAGCGTTGGAATCTGCATCAGTGTCTCATTACCGAGCTTGGTGAATCCGAAATTCGACGGATTTATGTCCCGATGAACCATGCCGGCCGCGTGGAGGGCGCAGACGCACTTCGTGAGCGAATCGATCGCCGACAGCACGGTGACGAGCTTGTGCTCAGGATTCTTCCGCGGGTGTCTGTGGATCTCGTCGCAGATCTTTTTAAAGGTCTCAAGATCAGGCTGTGGCGTCCATATGTATGTAGTCCCGATTATTTTTCCGTCCTCATCGCAACCGTGATAAATCTCAAACGGAGGGATGAAAGCGGACAGGTCCTTGTTGTCGCCGCCCTGCTTTGCCTCAAGCAGCATCTCATAGGGCCGCAGATATTCTTTTTCGGCCTCCCTGAACCGTCTCTGGCTGGCCTCATCGCCGCCCACGCAAATGAGCTGGCCCTCCTTGGTCCTCTCCAGGCCGTATGGGCCACGCGGATAAAATTCCTTGAGCATTCCCCTCCCACTGTTGCCGTGGTAGGCCTCATAGCAGACCGAGGATGAACCCTCATCCGATTTTTTTACGATGGTAAACCTCCTCGTGAATGGGTTGCCGTCGCTCTCCCCGCAGAGACGGATTTCTTTTTTTAAATACTGACGCTCT
Organism: Clostridiales bacterium; assembly: GCA_021199135.1. Classification (GTDB taxonomy): domain Bacteria; phylum Bacillota; class Clostridia; order Lachnospirales; family Lachnospiraceae; genus Roseburia. The sequence goes on from JAJQIQ010000086.1 coordinate 2,288, forward strand.
TTCATGCTGTTCTCCTCCTTCAAAGTTTTGTCACACGTTCATGTAGGCGTAAGACGAAAAAACTACCAGCACGTCAAAAATGTTTTTCCCGCTCAGCGGCTGATAATAGGCGGCCTCAAGCTTGGGGTCGATGCCTTCCTTGAAATCGTTGAACACTTCCCTGAAGTTTTTCCATTTATCGTTATGCTTTCCTTCGTAGTACGCATTATAATAATAGTAGTAGGCCACGATCATCGAGGTGCGGGTGACGGCGTCGGCCGTAAGATCCGGGTCGGGCGCAAACTTCATGAAGCTGTCTATGGCGGCGAGCATCTCCATGAATTCCCCGAACTTATCCCTGTCGATGTCGGGATTCCGGTCGCAGATGTTTTCATAGCCCTTCTTCTTGAAAGCCGCCACATCCGTAAACCAGAGCCCATAATCGCAGCTTTCCGGGGAAATCCCAAGGCCATTCAGGTCATCGATGATGTGCTTATATTCGCGGAGGGCCGAGTTCTGCTCGGTCTCAAGCTGAAGCACCCCGGTCTTCGAATCGATGCTTACGCCCTTTGTCTCATAGCTTCCGGCAAACGTGTCGCAGTCATAATTTCTGCATATGAACTTTTCGAATTCTTTTTCATTGAAACTGAGTACGTCCTTGCTGAAAATTTTCCCTTCCGCGTTAATGAAAATTCCTCGGTAGAGACCCGTCCCGCCAGCCTTGTCCATGTCAAAATGCCCCTGTTTGAACTGGCTGTCCTGGACGCGACTGATCATCTCGCTCGAGAGCTTGATCTTCTCCTGCGGGCTGCATTTTTTTGAGATATAATAGAGGTATATCATCTCCGCGAAATTCTTGTAATTTATCCCTTGGCCGGACGGGTTGAGCTCAAACTCGCTGAGGTTTCCCTTGTAGTCCTCGGTGATGAAGCGCATCAGGTTGTTTGAGTAGTAATCGCGGAAGAGGTTCGTCTCGATGTCCGTCCTCGCGTCAGCCTTGCCGTCCGAAGAGTATGTCATCCCATAGGCCATCGCAAAGAGGTAGAGGTTCCTCCTGGTGGCGCCCCCTGCCCGGAATTTCCCGGCGGCCAGATCGTCCGCCGCCTTGAG
>JAJQIQ010000246.1 GCA_021199135.1 Clostridiales bacterium
TGAACATGATGGGGCTTGAGGTCGGGCCGCTCCGCTCGCCGATGTGTCCGATGGAAGAAAACCACAAGGCGGCGCTCGCGGAGACGATGAAAAATTATGGGATTGCGCTTAAATGATAATGCAAAAACAAGTCGCCCGCGGAAATTTTTTGCGGGCGGCTTTCTCAATTTATAGGAGGATGAAATGACGAAAATAATTCTTTGCGGATGCAGCGGAAAAATGGGGAAATTTATTGCACAGATCTGCGCCGAGGATGAGAATGCGGAGATTGTAGCGGGAGTCGACATATTTGACGACGGGAAAAATAATTTTCCGGTATTTTCAGGGATAACCGACTGCGATATCGCGGCGGACGCGGTGATAGACTTCTCAAACCCGAGCGTGACCGACGAGCTGCTCACATACTGCGAAAATAGAAAACTTCCGCTCGTGCTCTGCACGACGGGGCTTTCGGATGAGCAGATAAATAGGGTCAAAAATGTTTCGGGGAAAATTGCGCTGCTGCGCTCGGCGAACATGTCTCTCGGGATAAACGCGCTCTTCGATTTGCTTGCGCGGGCGGCGAAAATATTCGCCCCGGCGGGCTTTGACATGGAGATCGTCGAGAAGCACCACAACCAGAAACTCGACGCGCCGAGCGGGACGGCGATTGCGCTCGCGGACGCGATGAACGGCGCGCTGGACGAGGATTATTCCTACATTTACGACAGGAGCAGGGAGCGCAAGAAGCGCGAAAAAAATGAGATTGGAATTTCCGCGGTGCGCGGGGGGACAATAGTCGGCGAGCACGAGGTGATATTTGCGGGGCAGGACGAGGTCATCGAGATAAAGCACACTGCCTACTCGCGGGCGGTGTTCGCGAAAGGCGCCCTCGAGGCGGCGAAGTTTATCGCGGGAAAGCCTGCGGGGCACTATGACATGTCAGACGTGATTGATAAAGGGGACAAAAGCAACGCAATGTGAGCTTGCTCACAATTGCGGGGATTTGGGACCCTAACAGACATGAGCAAGTAGCAATTTTTCGAAGAAAAATTAGCGGATTGCGAATGGATGTCGGATTGCGAGAGCATGAAATGCGGAGCAATCCGTATTATCAATCAAAACCATAATGGACCATAAGGGAGGCACACGATGCTAAAATTAAAAAAAATATTAGCGGCATTTCTCTCGGCGGCAATCATATTTGAGGGAATCCCGGCGCAGGCCTACGCGCAGGATGCAGCCTGGTATGACGGCCTTGTGATAAACGACGTGGACGATGCGGCGATTGTCGGCGCCTCCGTGCTGGCCGGTGACGATGATGTCACGCTTGCGGGGACGACGTCGCGCACGGTGACCTACTCCGACGGCGTCACGCTCCCGAGCGCATACATGAACGACATCTCCGAGGTGGAATCGCTCTACCCGTCGACGCGTGATCAAGGGGACTATGGCACATGCTGGGCCTTCTCGTCGGTGGCGCTGGCCGAGTTTGGCCTGATAAGCAAGGGGCTTGTGGCCAGGAGCATCGACTTTAGTGAGCTTCAGCTCATCTATTTTGCGTACAACCATGTGACTGACCCGCTCGGAGGCACGGCGGGCGACCTGTTTTCGTTCCGCAACGGCAACAATATGCTTGACATGGGCGGAAATTACATGATGGCGGCGCGGGCGCTGATGCAGTGGATCGGGCTTGCCGATGAGACGGATGTGCCTTATTCGAGCGCGTCGTACAGCATGAAACTCAGCTCGTCGCTGGCCTATTCGGATGACATGGCGCACCTGCAGAACGTCTATGTGTACGACGTGAATTCACAGATGGACGCATTGAAGGAGGCCATCATGGAAAACGGCGCGGCCGGTATCTACTACTGTGCCACCGATGATATAGGCAACCGAAATATGTATGAGGGATGGGCGAGCTATGATGGGCAACAGGTCTGGACCGTCTACCGCGATTACCGCGCAAGCTCAAACCACGCGGTCGCCATAGTGGGATGGGACGATGATTTTCCGGCGAGCAATTTCAAGAGCAGGCCGAGGGGCGACGGTGCCTGGCTTGTCAGAAACAGCTGGGATGACGAGGACAGCGGCTATGTGAATGGTGGGTGCACATATTTCTGGCTCTCATATTACGATGCGACGCTTGATTCCGATGCCTATGTATTCGACTATGAGCTGGCCGACAATTACGACTACAACTACCAGTATGACGGCGACCTGATCTGCACGAGCGTGCTTGGATTTGACGCGGTCGCGAATGTGTTTACCGTCTCGGCCGACGCGAACGAGGAGCTCGAGGCAGTGTCTATTTCACTGACAGATTGCTCCGACGTGTCGTACACGGTGAAAATATTTACCGATTTAAATAACGCCAAGAAGCCGCGGAGCGGATTTCTTGCGGCAAAGATAAGCGGACAAACGGAATATCCCGGGATTTACACGATAACCCTCGATGAGCCAATCTCGCTGAAAAAGGGAACGATGTATTCCGTGGAGGTCGACGTCGCAACGAAGAACGCGCAGGTCGACATGGAGTACAGCTACAATGGCTCATATTTTGCGACGACGGCGGCAATCCAGGCGGGACAGAGTTTCGCCATCTATGGCGGAGCGTGGGAGGACGTGCTTGATTTAAACAAAGTATACGGCACCGGCAATTTCGCGATAAAGGCCTACACCGACAGCCTCGAGGGAGATTCGGTGGGCGCGGTTTCGAAGGCCTCGAAGGTCTCAAAGGCAAAGAAGGAGATAACGATAAGCTGGACAAAGGCCTCGAATGCGGACGGCTATGAGATTTTCCGCGCGACGAAAAAGAACGGAAAATACGTAAAAATTGGCGAGGTCTCCGCGGATGAGGCGCGGGAATACACCGACACGGGCCTGAAAAAATACACGAAATATTATTACCGCGTGCGTGCATACAGCGACAACGAGACAGACAAGACGGTCACGAGGACGGTCGGGAAGATGAGCGATTCGACAGGGATAAGGACGAAAAAGAAATAGAATCTAGATTTAATAAAATCAAGCGAGGCCGATAAATGAGCATTCTGATAAAAAATGGGCGGGTCATAAACCCAGCGGCGCATGTGGATGAGACTGCGGATGTCCTGATTGAAAACGGGGTTGTGGCCGAAATAAAAAAGCCTTCCGATGACAGGGAAAATATTACTGCGGACAGGGTGATCGACGCGCGGGGTTGCTATGTGATGCCTGGATTTATCGACATGCACGTGCATTTCCGCGACCCGGGCTTTGAACAGAAAGAGGACATAATAAGCGGGATGCGGGCGGCGGCGCACGGCGGGTACACGACCGTCGTCGCGATGCCGAACACGAAGCCCGTCGCCGACTGCGCGGACGTGA
>JAJQIQ010000114.1:0-1367 GCA_021199135.1 Clostridiales bacterium
TTGGAGCCGCGCACCGCCGTGACCTGGCCTGCGTCCACGCCCTCCGTGTTCTCCTTTATGAAGAGGATCTTGAACGTGAGGAAGAGGATGCGGATATCCAGCCACAGCGAGTAGTTTTCGATATAAGTTAAATCTAGTTTTAATTTATCGTAGGGGGTCGTGTTGTACTTGCCGTACACCTGCGCATAGCCGGTGAGGCCGGCCTTGACCTTGAGGCGGAAGCCGAACTCCGGGATGACCGAGGCATAGTAGTCCGCGATCTCCTTGCGCTCAGGGCGGGGACCTACGACCGACATGTCGCCCTTTAGGATGTTGAAGAGCTGCGGGAGCTCGTCAAAGTGGATCGCGCGGATGACCTTCCCGACCGGCGTCACGCGGGCATCCCCCTTTGACGCAAGCCTCGCCCCCTCGTCCTCGGAGTGGACGCTCATGCTGCGGAACTTGTACATCTTAAACTCGCGCCCGTCCTTCGTCAACCGGTTCTGGCTGTAGAGTATCGGCCCGCGGTCGTAGAGCTTTATCGCTATGAGAATCACGAGCATGAACGGCGAGGCGATCACTATCCCGATGAGCGAAATCACGATGTCCATGACGCGCTTTACGAAGAGGTTTACGATGTTCAACCCCTGGTTGCGCGAGAGCAGGAGCGGCGTGTCGAAGAGGTGGATGTCATCAGCGCCGCGGAAGAGTATGTCCGAGATCTTCGGCGTGACGTAGGTGCGGATCGACTCCCTGTAGCAGAATTTCATTATCTGGTTTCTCTCGTCCGCGGGCAGGTCGAAGAGCACGACCGCGCTGTAATTTTTTATCATCGGGTAGAGATTCTCGTTTCCGACGCGGCAGCTTACGGACTCGCAGATGTCGTACTTGTCGCGGCGCGTGTGCAGCTTAGCCGTCAGATCCTCCGGGGAGTAGTCCCCGTAGATGAGTAGCATCTGCCGCGGCGGGTAAAGAAGCTGATAAAATTTCCGCACCAAGAGCACCCACGGCACGATGAAGACGACCTGGATGAGTGCCATCATGATCAGCGGCTTTACGCTCAGGTAGTCGTTTGCGATAAGGCAGACCTGCAGGTATGCCACGATTGTCGTGAGCAGCACCGCCAAGATCTGCGAGAGTATTATGTCGGCGACGCGCATGTAGCCGATCTTGTAGCCGCCGAATATCTGGGTGAAAAAGAACATGATAAGCGCATATACGCCGATGACCGCCCAGTTGCCTCGCCTGAAGAACACGGCCTGTGCGCTCATCATCGGGACGTATGCATTATACCAAACCCAGCCAAAGCAAACCGTCTCAAATCCCAGCGTGACGACATTTGCCAGGAAATTAAGTAGATGCTTGTATTTTTCCCTCATATCCTCACT
>JAJQIQ010000114.1:1467-3345 GCA_021199135.1 Clostridiales bacterium
CGAGCGCCTGCGGGAGCACGTCCATGACCTTCGCGAGCTCCGAGAGCTTCTGTCCCGTCTCGACCATCACCTGGAGGATGTGGAGCGCCGTGATGAGCCCGTCGCCGGTCGTGTTGTCGTCCAAAAAGATCACATGCCCCGACTGCTCGCCGCCGAGGTTGTAGCCGTTCTCGCGCATGTTCTCGAGCACGTACCGGTCGCCGACCTTCGTCTTTACGACATTTATCCCTCTCTTCTCTCCCATCAGTGAAAATCCGAGGTTCGTCATGACAGTGACCACGATCGTGTCCTTCTTAAGTGTCCCCCGCTCCTTCATGAAATTGCCGCATATCGCCATCACCTGGTCGCCATCCACGAGGTACCCGCGCTCGTCGACCGCCAGCAGCCTGTCGGCATCCCCGTCGAAGGCGAGCCCTATGTCAGCCCGCTCCGAGACCACCCGCGCCTTGAGCTCGTCCATGTGCGTCGAGCCGCAGTTGGCGTTTATGTTGGTGCCGTCGGGCTCGGTGTGGATCGCGACGAGGTCCGCCCCGAGATCTGAAAGCGTCTTCACCGCAGTGTAGAAGCTCGCGCCCTCGGCACAGTCCACGACGATGCGCAGACCGGACAAATCCACCGGAACTGTACGTTTTACGTAGCGGATATACTCGTCCGCCATGTCGAAGCGATACTCCACGCGCCCAATCCCAGGTCCTATCGGGAAGGGGACGTCCTCCATCCCGCTTTTTATCGTCGCCTCTATCTCGTCCTCAAGCTCATCGGAGAGCTTGTAGCCCTCGCCGTTGAAAAATTTGATCCCGTTGAACTCCATCGGGTTGTGCGACGCTGATATCATGACCCCCGCGTCCACCTTGTGCCGCCGCGTCAAGTAGGCAATTGCCGGCGTCGGGATCACCCCGACGTATATCGCGTTCGCGCCGACCGAGCAGATGCCCGCCATCAGCGCGCTTCCCAGCATCCCTCCGGATATCCTCGTATCGCAGCCGACAAGGATTGTCGCCTGGTGGCAGCTCTCCTTCGTAAGCACATAGGCTCCCGCCTGTCCCAGCTTCGTCGCCAGCTCTATAGTAAGCTCCGTCCCGGCGATGCCGCGCACGCCGTCCGTTCCGAACATTCTAGCCATTTAATGCCTCCGTCATTCTGCCTCCGCGGGCTCCTCCGATTCATCGTCCGCAACGGATCCCTCATCTGCGGTGCCGCTCGATGCGATTATCTTCACCGTCACCGTGACTTTCGCGTCCGCGGCGTCCACGAGCTCCACGCCCTCCGGCAGATACTCCGTGATGTCGATCTCCGATACCATGTCCTCCGTCAGTCCAGTCACGTCGAACAGCTCATCCGGTATGTCGATCGACAGGATCGGGTTCAGCGTCGCCGCGGTCCCCTTGACCTGCACCTCGGACAGCGTCCCCGTGATTGACGCGACACTATATCCCATCATCGGCGTCCCCACTGTCGAGAAGTTGAGCGGGATGGTCTTCACGGACAGTATCCTCGCCGAGACGGTGACCGTCGTGCTGCTTAATGTCAGCCGCGTCGTGTCGATTGTCCTGCCGGCCGCGTCGTAGAGCCTCGGGACGACGTTGTCCGAGATGTTTACCGACATGCCGTCCACGTCTATCGTCGCCACTACGCTGTCTACCGTGCTGACTATGGACTCAGGCCCGGAAATCTTGAGCACGTTCGGGTTCGTCACGGTGACCTCGCCGAGCGCATAGCCCTCCGCGACCGTCCCCGCCGTCCCCGCCGAGATCACGAGCTGCTTCGTCATCAGGTTCTCAAGCGAGATCTTTAGATAGCGCTTGTTCGGGTAGCTCAAGGAACTGTTGTAGCGGGTGCTCGAGATGTCGAGCTGCACCGTCGCCGTCTCCCCGTCGT
>JAJQIQ010000181.1 GCA_021199135.1 Clostridiales bacterium
CGATCTCAATTTTCGGTTTTTCAAAATCGAACACTACAAAGTCCCTCCTTCTCGGTCAATATAATGATTCTAAAACGAAGTAGAACTTTTGATTTATCACTTGGAGTATAGCTCGACGATCTGCATCTCGTCTACCGGGACGTCGATCTGCTCGCGGGTCGGGAGCTCCTTCACGGTCGCCTTGAGGTTCTCCGCGTCGAGGTCGAGCCACTCCGGGACAATCCTGCCGCTCGTCACCTCGACGATGTCCTTCATGCGCTGGATGTTCTTCTTGCTCTCCTTGACCTCGATCACGTCCCCGGCCTTCACGAGGTAGGACGGGATGTTCACGCCCCTGCCGTTTACCGTGATGAATTTGTGGTCTACGACCTGGCGAGCCTCACGCCTGGTGCGCGCGAACCCGAGCCTGAACACGACATTGTCGAGGCGGGACTCAAGGATTGTCATGAGGTTCGTACCGGTGGATCCCTTCATCCTGTCCGCCTTGTTGTAGTAGTTGCGGAAAGGCTTCTCGAGGACGCCGTAGATGAACTTCGCCTTCTGCTTCTCGCGCTGCTGCATCCCGTACTCGGAAACCTTGCGGTTCGAGCGGGTGAGCGTCCTGCGCGACTTCTTGTCGTATCCCAAGTAGCTGGGCTCAATGCCAAGTGATCTGCATCTCTTAAGTACAGGGTCTCTGTTTACTGCCATCTCAATCTATACCTCCTATTATGATTACACGCGCCTGCGCTTCGGCGGGCGGCAGCCATTGTGCGGAACCGGGGTCACGTCGCGGATGGACGTGACGTCTATGCCACATGCTGAGAGGGCGCGGATCGCGGCCTCCCTGCCTGAGCCCGGGCCCTTCACGAACACGTCAACCGTCTTGAGCCCATGTACCAGCGCTGCCTTTGCAGCAGTTTCCGCCGCCATCTGCGCGGCATACGGAGTAGATTTCTTTGAACCTCTGAAGCCAAGGCCACCGGCACTCGCCCAGGAAATCGCATTGCCTGCGGTATCGGTCAGCGTCACGATAGTGTTGTTGAATGACGCCTGGATATGTGCCTGCCCCCGTTCAATGTTTTTCTTTACGCGCTTTTTTGTTGTCTTCTTTGCAACGTTCTTCGCCATAATTAAACTAACCTACTTTCTTTAAATAAAATGAAAACTGCCTGTGCCATTACTTCTTCTTGTTTGCGACCGTCCGCTTCGGGCCCTTGCGCGTCCTGGCGTTCGTCTTTGTCCTCTGTCCGCGGACCGGGAGCCCTTTCCTGTGGCGGATCCCGCGGTAGCAGCCGATCTCCTGGAGACGCTTGATGTTCATCGCGACCTCCCTGCGGAGCTCGCCCTCGACGGTCTGCGTCTCGTCGATGACAGTGCTTATGCGCTTTACCTCATCGTCCGTCAGGTCGCGCACACGCGTGTCAGGGTTCACCCCCGCCTCCCTCAAGATGCGGTTTGAGCTGGACCTTCCGATTCCATAGATATAGGTCAGGCCGATCTCCACTCGCTTTTCCCTTGGCAAATCTATACCAGCAATACGAGCCATGTGTGTCTACACCTCCATGAATAAAATAAGTTGATAGATAATTATAATGAAGAAGCCGGCAATCAGCCCTGCCTCTGCTTATGCTTCGGGTTCTCACAGATAATCATGACATTGCCTTTTCTCTTTATCACCTTGCACTTTTCGCACATCGGTTTTACAGATGCCCTTACCTTCACGGCTGTCCTCCTTCCTCCCGATGCCCTGTCCATGCGGATTTACGGCACTTTCCGGGAAAATCACAAAAGCGTCCGTTTACCATTTTACACGGAAAACGCGCTCAAGTCAACACTTTTTTTACTACTTGTCTCTCCATATGATCCTGCCCTTGGTCAGGTCGTACGGCGACATCTCAATCGTGACATGGTCGCCCGGCAGGATGCGGATAAAATTCATGCGCAGCTTTCCGCTGATTGTCGCCAAGATCTGGTGTCCGTTTTCAAGCTCGACCGTAAAGAACGCATTTGGAAGCTTGTCGACCACCACTCCCTCGACCTCAATCACATCCGCTTTTGACATCTTTCCTTCCTCCTAGCTAAAAGAGATCCAGGTAGCCGGCCTCTCTCTCATCGTCCGTGATCGTGAGGATTTCCGGCTTGCCGTCCGTAATGAGAACCGTGTTCTCGTAATGCGCCGATAACGACATGTCAGCTGACATCGCCGTCCAGTCATTGCCTTCCGCCCACACGACATTTCCCGTGCCCATGTTTATCATTGGCTCCACCGCAAGGGTCATTCCCGGCTTAAGTTTTATCCCCCTCCGCCACTGGCGGTAGTTCGGGATCTCCGGGTCCTCGTGCATGTCTGCGCCGATCCCGTGCCCGCAGTAGTCGCGGACAATGCCGTAGCCAAAGCCCTTCGCGTAATCTCCAATCGCCCTGGAAATCTCGTGGAGGTGGCGGCCCGCAAATGCCTTCCTCATCCCTACGAAAAACGACTCCCTGGTTCGCTCTATCAGAAGCCTTGCCGCCTTGCTCACCTTCCCCACCGGGATGGTCCTCGTCGCGTCCGCGTGATAGCCCTTGTATGAGAGCACCGTGTCCAGGCTTACGATGTCGCCCTCCGCAAGGATCCTTCCATCGCTTGGAATACCATGCACGACCTCCTCGTTCACGGAGACGCAGAACGCTGCGGGAAAGCCCTCGTAATTCTTGCAGGAAGGTATGCATCCCTGGTCTAAGATCAGCTGCTCGCCGATCCGATTGACATCCATCGTGGACATTCCGGCCCGGATCTCCCCCGCGATCTGCTGGTGCACGAGGCCAAGGCGACGCCCCGCCTCACGCATTAGCTCAATCTCCTCGGAGGACTTTATGGTCACTCGCTGCATCTGCCAGTCACCCCAGAATCTCTACGATTGCCGCGAACACATCGTCCATCTGCTGGGTGCCATCCACTGATTTCAGGATGCCCTGCTTCTTATAATAATCGATGAGCGGCTGTGTCTGCTCATGGTAAACGGAAAGGCGCTTCTGCACCGTCTCCGGCTTGTCGTCGTCGCGCTGCACCAGCGGCTCCCCGCAACGGTCGCAAATGCCCTCGACCTTTGGCGGAATGGTGACGATGTGGTAGGTCGCGCCGCAGTTTAAGCAGGCGCGGCGGCCGCTCATGCGGCTTACGATGCTCTCGTCCGGCACGTCGATGTCGATGGCGTAGTCCATCGTCTGGCCTATCTTCTTAAGCGCGGCGTCGAGTGCCTCGGCCTGCGGGATCGTGCGCGGGAAGCCGTCGAGGACGAAGCCGTTCTTGCAGTCGTCCTGCTGGATCCTGTCCATGACGAGGTCGCAGGTCAGCTCATCCGGCACGAG
>JAJQIQ010000153.1 GCA_021199135.1 Clostridiales bacterium
GCCGGGGCCTCCGCGCCGGCTCCTTCTTCCTCTGCTTCAAGTTTTTCCCCATCTCGGCTGCGGCCGGGAAGCACCCCCCTCCGCTCCGGCCCTGAAAACGGAGCCAAATATAAGCCAAAATCCCGACAGAAAAAAGTTATGATTTTTTGAACAATCGGATGAAAAAAATACTACCTTTGCGGCCGATTTGGAAAACGGTCAGAATTTTTAGAAGAAATGTGTTCTTTTGTGTTATCGGTGAAATGTGCAGCTGAGTCCTCCCAATTTTTAGCGGGGGGGGTATAAGTCCCTACAAGTCAATTATTTACGCGCGTTGCGCGGTTTCTTTTGCGTCCGGCAGTCGTTTCTGTCCGGCGTTTTTTTGCGCCCCGGCCGAGGCGAATCCTTCACATTACCGACATTCCTGAGACGATCCGACGAACTTGGAGCGGGGGTCAAGTACGATCCTCGCGCCGTGCGCGTTTGTTTTTCGTCCCCCTCTGTCCCCGGATTGTATCATAACTTTTGAAAATGAAATTTCGACAGGCACATATAGTTTCAATTTTACTGCTGCTGTGGTTCTGCATCTCCTGCTCGACCGAGCAGGAGCCGGATTTCATCGCCGATTTCAGCATCGACGGCGGGACGGCCTCCTCCGTTGCGGACAGTCTCGGCATCGCGGCCGGCAGTTTGGACTCCCTTCTCGCGGCGCATCCGGAGCTCGGCCGGCTCGTGACGGCGAATTACGACTTGGATTCCCTCGGTGCGGCCAATCCGGGGATAGATTCCCTCTTGAGAGACCATCCGGAGATCGTCGCGCGGGTGGAGAGCCGTGAGGCGGGGGAATCGCTCCCGGGCTGGGGAATTTCCGGCGAAGGGCTTCAGGGCGCGGCGGACAGCCTCGCTGCGGGCGGCGGGCTTCAGGGCGCGGCGGATTCCTTGGAAACTTTAAGTCAGGCGGGCGGAGCGGAGACTGTTTCGCCGGCCGATTCCCTTTCGGGAGGCCGGATCGAGGGGGCCGCGGTCACCGGCGTGATTGAAGGCGTCGCCGGGAGCTTGGAATCCGAAAGCACGGAAAGCCCCGCCGACACGCTCCGGAGCCCCGCCGACACCCTCGCCGCGTCATCCGACACCGCCGCGACGGTGGAGTGGACCCGCCGGCTGAACTTCCTCAGCAACGCCGTCTACTGGTGCGCAGCCGTCAGCAATGTCGCCGTCGAGATCGACCTCTGCGACCACCTGTCGTTCTATTTTCCCGTGAACTACTCCGCTTGGAACTATTTCAAGTCCGACATCAAGTTCCGCGTGCTGGCCTTCCAGCCCGAATTCCGCTACTGGTTCTCCACCAAGAGCGGATACAACGCGGGGTGGTTCGTCGGCGCGCATTTCGGCCTCGCGGAATACGACATCGCCACGCACGGCGAGTACAGGATTCAGGACCACGACGGCAAACGTCCCGGCCTCGGCGGGGGAATCGCGGGAGGCTACCGTCTGCCCCTGACGAAGAACCGACGCTGGAACGTGGAGTTCTCCCTCGGCGTGGGCGTGTACAGCCTCTACGACGACATTTTCCACAACTACAGCGAGGGCCTGATGACCTCTTCCGGGAAGAAAACCTACATCGGTCCCGACCAGCTGAACGTCTCGTTCTCCTATTCCATCGACCTTAAAAAGAAAGGAGGCGCGAAATGAAAAAGATTATTCTTGCTGGCCTCGCCGCCCTCGCGCTGCTCGCGGCGGGCTGCAAAGTGCACGAGTTCCCCCATGTGCCGGAGGTCGAACCCATGTATCTGCGCCTCAGTTTCGAGACGGACATGACCTATTGGAACCACACATTCGACGGGGACGACGTCACGGAGGAGGGCCTCGGGGAGACGTACGACAACCTCCTCGACGAGGGTGTCGTCCGCTATGTGATACGCACTTACCCGATCACGGGAGGCGACGTCTCCCAGAGCTGCGAGCAGGAATTCACCTTCACCAAGACGATCGGGAACGCCTCCGGCGACTACGACTTCGAGACGCCGCTCGACATCGAGCCGGGCGACTACATGCTCATGGTCTGGTCCGACATCGTGCAGAAGAGCGGGGACGGCAGGATGTACGACTGCGGCAGTTTCACGGACATTTCCCTCACGGGCGAACACCGGGGAAATACGGACTATCGCGACGCCTTCCGTGGTTCGGACAGGATCTACGTGCCGGGAGACATCATGGAGCACGTCGCGGACACCATAGACATAGTGATGCAGCGGCCGCTGGCCAAGTTCGAGTTCATCACGACGGACCTCGGGGAGTTCATCACGACGGAGCAGGCGCGCATCGACGCGAAGATGCAGTCGGTTTCCTCCGACGCGAGCGAGAGGGTCGCGGGGAACGTGAACTTGGACGAGTACAGGGTCGTGGTTTCCTACGTGGGCTTCATGCCGAGTTCGTTCAGTCTGTTCACGGACAAGCCGGTGGATTCGACGACGGGGGTCCGGTTCGAGTCGGGAGTGGAGAGGCTGAGCGCGACCGAGGCGACTGCGGGCTTCGACTACGTGTTCGTGGACGGCGAGGACACGTCGGTGTCCGTGCAGATCGGGCTTTACGACGGCGACGGCACGCAGCTGTCCCTGACAAATCCGATCAAGGTGCCGCTTTCGCGCAGCCGCCACACCGTTGTTCGCGGGGAATTCCTGACGAGCGAGGCTTCGGGCGGCATCGGCATCGACCACGAATACGACGGGGACTACGTATTGACCATACCTTAGAAATTTAATTTTTAACTAAGACGTTTGATATGAGAAAGAAACTGTTAATCGGACTTTTCGCTGCGGCGGCGGTGCTGCTGCTTGCGAATGCGTGCACGAGAGAGGAGTTCGAGGGCGGAGCCAAGGGAGACACGGCGACCGTCACCTTCGGTCTCGGAGTGCAGAACGCGGCTTCGACCCGCGCGATCAGCGACGGGACGACTGCGGACAAGTTGTATTACGCCGTCTACGACAAGGACGGCAACTATGTCACGTCCGAATGGAAGACCGCGCCGGACGACTTCGACGGGTTCCCGACTCAGGTGACGCTCACCCTCGCGGTGGGACAGCAGTACGAGATCGCCTTCTGGGCCCAGAACAGCGCGTGCAGCGCATTCACCATCGACACGGACCCCGACAGTAATGATTACGATCCTCGGACGCTGACCATCGACTACAGCGGGCTCTACAACAACGACGAGACTTTCGACGCGTTCTTCGCCGCCGACACGATCACCGTGACGCGCAACACCGTCGAGAGCATCACCCTGAAGCGTCCGTTCGCGCAGGTCAACGTCGGCGCGACGCAGGAGGACTGGGAGGCCGCCGAGGGTTCCGCCG
>JAJQIQ010000090.1 GCA_021199135.1 Clostridiales bacterium
TCGACAGTCGAGGAGCCGCCGCCCTCCGTGTCCGTGGTGCCGCTCTCATTCGAGCTGCTGCCGCAGCCGCCGAGGAGCGACACTCCCATGCACACCACGGCCGCAGCCGCGACGAGGTTCCGTAAGAATTTCTTTTTCATAGATTCCTCCTTTGTACCATTGTTGATTGTATCTATAAGAAGCACCCGCGCCAAAACATCAGATACCATCTCCGGCAGGCGGCCAACTCACCGGCGGGCACGCTAGCGCACAGGAGCACACGCCATGCAATGCAGCTACGCTGCGGGCGTGTGCGTAGGCAAGCCGCCAAAGGCGGCTCACAGCTAACGCCCGCCTATGGAGCACCGTCTGTCAGCACCGGTTCCAAGCGCGTTAGTGCTTTCGAAATGGACCGGTGCGGAATGTGGTTGAGCGTAGCTCAAGCACTCACCAATGACCTAGCTGCGTTTGTGAGCGGGCGCATTTCAGTTAGATGTATCTAACTTCAGGTATAAATTTCGTGAGCCGCGCCCTCGCGGACCATCACCGGAATCACGGACAACGGGGCGGGGACGGTGACACATTGTCCACCGTCGTAGATCGTCTTCGTGTTCGCGTCGGTCCACTTGCAGCCCGCCGGGAGGTAGAGCGTCCGCTCACGCGCGCCCTCCTCCATGACAGGCGCGACGAGAAGATCTGGCCCAAACATATACGCATCCTCGACCTCCCAGCAATTTTTGTCCTCCGGGAAGTCAAAAAACAGCGGCCTCATGACCGGCGCACCGGTCCTGCTCGCGTCTTCCATGCACTCACGGATATACGGGCGCAGCCTCTCCCTTATGAACAGGAAGTTTTTAAGGATCTCGTAGTTGTCATCGCCGAAGCTCCAGACCTCGTTGTCCTGCCCGCTCGTCAGCTGCCGAACGCCGTCTATGTATTCCTGCTCGCGCTCATACCAGGGCGACCTCTCGCCGTGCATCCTAAACACCGGGCAGAACGCGCCCCAGGCAAACCAGCGCACGAGAAGCTCCTTGAAGTGCTCATCGCTTATGTCGCCGCCCAAGAAGCCGCCGATGTCCGACGTCCACCACGGGATGCCAGCCATCCCCATCGAGAGCCCCGCCTGCAGCTGCTCGCGCATCGAGCGGAATGACGAGTAGATGTCGCCCGACCAGGTGAGCACGCCGTATTTCTGGCTGCCCGCCCAAGCGCAGCGCACGAGGCTCATTATGTCAGTCTCGCCCTCAGACTTAAGGCCGTCGTAGAAGCCTTTGGCATAACCGACCGGGTAGCGGTTCGAGCACTGCAGCGCCGTCCCCTCGTAGTAGCGGTAGTTGTCGAAGTCGTAGGGGCCGTACTCGGGCTCGGCCTCGTCGAGCCAGAAGCATCGGATTCCCTTCTTATAATAATTTTCCTTGCAGCGCTCCCAGACGAATTTCTGCGCGCCCGGGTTCGTCGCGTCGTAAAAGACAGTGTTTCCCATCCAAGTCATGTGGTTCTGGTTGCCGCGGTCGGCGGTGACGAGGTAGCCCTTTTCGGACATCTCGGAGAAGTTCTCGCTCTGCTCGTCGATGGTCGGCCAGACCGATACGACCGGCTCGATCCCGAGCTCGCGGAGCTCCTTCACCATCGCCTCCGGGTCCGGCCAGTCGCGCGGCTCGAACTTAAAGTCGCCCTGCCTCGTCCAGTGGAAGAAGTCGACTACGATCGCGTCCATCGGGAGTCCCCGCCTCTTGTGCTCCCGCGCCACTGCAAGGAGCTCGTCCTGCGTGCGGTAGCGGAGTTTGCACTGCCAGTAGCCCATGCCGTATTCCGGCATCATGGGCGTGCGCCCCGTCGCCGCCGAGTACTGCTCCTCTATCTCCGCCGGGGTGTCGCCCGCCGTGATGAAGTAGTCCATCTTTTTCGTGCTCTTTGCGGACCACTCGGTGCGGTTTATCCCGAAGATCGCCTGGCCTATCGCCGGGTTGTTCCAGAAAAACCCGTAGCCGCGGCTCGATACCATAAACGGCACGCTCGCCTGGCTGTTGCGGTGCGCGAGCTCGAGGATCGCGCCCTTTTTGTCCATGCGCCTGTCCTGGTACTGCCCCATCCCGAATATTTTCTCGTCGTCGAACGCCTCGAAGCGGGCGGTGAGCTCGTAGTCCGTGCTGCCCTGGATCGGCTTCAGCTCCCTCGCGCCCACGCGAAGCGGCACACAGTAGCGGTTTATGCGGTCGCGGTTTCTCCAGTACTCCTCGGTGAGGAGCTCGCCCTTTTGGTTGTAGTAGCTTATCCAGCCCTCGTGGTTCACTTTGGCCGTGATCTTTCCGTTTGTGAGCTCCGCGACGGTGCCGGTCATATGGTATTTTTCGTACTCGTCGCTTCGATACCACGGGTCGGTGACGTCGATCTCCGAAAACTTTATCTCGCTCTCCGTCGGCTCTATCGGCTCGGTGAGCGCCCAGTCGTGGGGGTCCATCTCGGGCTCGCAGGTCATCCTGACGCGCAGGGAATTTTTGCCCCAGGGTTCTATCCACACCTGCGAGCGGCCTTCTGCGATCACGAGCCGCCCGCCGCATTCCTCCATGTGCATACAATTTTACCTCCTAAAAAATATTTTTGTGCGCTCGCGCGAAGGTCTCACAAGGGGGCCCCGCTTGGGTCGCCAACGTTTCGACGACGATTTCCTGCGCTGATGGAGCGTCGCGCAGAAAAGTCGTCGCCGACAACGTTCGACCCGCTCCCCCTGCCAAATATTTCGAGCGAGCGCATTAAATCATCTCTTCGGTGCTTATACTGGTTCCCCGTAGAGGACGCCGCGGCTGCCGGTCGCGATGTAGAAGCGGCCGAAGGTGCGGCTGTCGCCCTCAACGGAGTTGGCTTCGCCGAACATTTGTTTGGATGTGTTCAGGCGGGTGAAGTTTTTTCCGTCGTCGAGGGAGCGGTAGAAGCCGTACGCCCCGCCGATCGTCGCCGCCACATATATCGCCTTCGGCTCGGCGGCGTAGTTGCCGCCCTCCCTGCCGATCCCGAGGCCCATGCGGTAAAATATGTCGCCCTCGTCGCCGAGGCGTTTCGCGAGGATTTTCTCGCCCGAAAAATCCAGCTTCCACAGGCCGCCCTCGCCGAGCGCGGCGTAGAATATCCCGCTCCTTCCGCACTCGCCGCGCACCTCGGTCTTGTTGGCGCAGTCTATCTTCGCAAAATTTATCTCAGGGAAGGCGGAGCCGTCGTCGGTCGCAAGAGTGCGCTGGTGGTAGGTTTTGCCGCCGTCTTCGCTCACATAAAAGTCCGAGTGGTCGCCAAATCCGTAGAATTTTTTGCTGTCCGTGCGGTCGGAGAAGACCTTGAAGCCGCCGTCGTTTTTTTGCGCCTCGCCACTTCCATTTTCCTCTAATTTATATATTTTTGCAAGCGAAAAATTTTTGCCGCCGTCCACGCTTGCAATCACCATGTCCGCGGGAAGGTCGATCCAATGCGCGACGCTCCAGACGATGTTTTTGCAGTCGGGGGAGACCGCCGCCCAGCCGCTGTTGACGTTCGGGGTCTCGATGCGATGCAGCGCCTCATCGAGCTTATCCGAAATCCCGAACGGCATCGGCGCCCGATCAAAGGTCTTGCACTGGTCTCTTGAGATAATGAGGCCGCCCTTCGTGAACCCCTTCCAGTTGCCGCGCGGGGTGACGACGACGAAATCCGGATTTTCGTCGGAGTAGTCCGCGTTTATGCAGGTGATGTAGCGGTTGCCGTCCGCATCGTCAAACGAGTTGTCGCAGGGCTCATCAAGATCGCAAAATGCGAAGCCGCCGAGGTCGCCCACGATGTCGATGAGCTGCACCCTCCCCGCCGGGGGGCTGTAAATATTTAGATGCACAGTTTCCTCAATGCCGTCGCACCAGTCGGAAAATGTGACCACATCGCCCGTCAGATTTTTCGTCCGAAACACCCCGGTGCCGGTGTTGAACCACGCCTCGTCCTCGTCAAACGGGTTTATTTTTATGTCCGAGAGCCAGTGGATGATCGAGTGCCCGGCGTTGTAGCGCGGCTTCATGTACGACGCCCTAAAATCCATCTTCCCGACCGAAAGGTCGTACAATATCAACTCCCAGGTCTGCCCGAAGTCGTATGAGCGCAGAACGCAGTCGCCGTCCTCCTTGCTTATCGTCGAGCAGACGAGCATCCCCGGGCGCGTCTTAGCCGCGCTTATCCCGGAAAACCCGAAGTCGAGGTTTGCCACGTCGTCCCCGAAATTTTTCGGGGTTATCTCCTCGCCCTGACCGAAGCCGTCCGCGCCGAGAAGCGGGTAGCGCACGATCCGACCGCCAATCACGCTCCCCGCGTCGCAGCTGTAGCCGTCCTCGATGGCATAGGCATTCCTGCCCATCACGGAGAACGTCACGTAGAGGTATTTCTCGTCCATGGCATACCTCTGTGCGACAAGCCCTGGCATCGCTACCCCATCATCAGGGCTGTCCTCGGGCTCCCACATCGGCTCAAAGCTCTTCCCTCCGTCGCGCGAGAAATATAGGCTGTGGCCGCGCCTGCCGTCGGCAGTCTTCGTGGAGACTCCCGCGCCGCCGACAAATATCACGGAAGCTGTCGCGCCCTGCCCCACGAGCGTGAGGTGCCCTTCCGGCATCGCAGGCATTTTCTCCCAGGTCTCTCCCCGGTCCGCGCTCGTCCAAAGCCCGTCGCGCTGGCCCGCGAAAAAGAGCCTGTCGGAATTTTCTTTGTCTACAATAAGCCTCAGCCCCGTGCCGCGCCCGGGCAGGTTCCCGTGCACGTAGGTGGGGATTTCATGATATGAGAAATTCTCCCCAAAGTCCTCGGAGTAGGCGAGCACGCCGCCCTCCGAGACGTAGTCCCCGCATACGACGAAGAGCCTCTCCGGATGCCCATCGTCTAGCGCGAGCGCGATCGGGAAAGTCTCGCTCAGATCGTCCATCGTCACATGGTCGATTAGGCTAGTCCAACTTTCGTTAGCCGAGTCAAACCGATACGTCCCGCCGATGTCCGTGCGGGCGTAGAGAAGCCCCTTTTCGCTCCCCGAGAACACGAAGCCGGTGACGTAGCCCCCGCCCGGGATCGGCAGATTTTTGTACCTGTACTTTTCCATTGTCCCCTCCTCTAAAGCTGTCCTTACTAATATTTGCGGTATCAGTACTTCAAAAAAACGGGTATACTTTCTGCAATTTTGTCCATATAATAGTATAAATTTTTACACATTGGAACCGTAACTTTTTGACTTTCTATACGGAATTTTTAAGACAGGAGATGAACCTATGAAATTCAACAATGGATGCTGGCTCTTCAAGGAGGGCGTCGAGTGCTTCTCGCCGGCGGAGGTCTACTACACGACGGTAGAGAAGACCTCGGTCACCCTCTGCACCCCGACGCACCCGATCCTCGAGCGCGGCGACACGCTCGGCGGCGCGAACCTGACGATCAAGATCACCTCACCGATGCCCGACGTGATCCGCGTGCAGGCCTTCCACCACATGGGCGTGTGCGAAAAGACGCCCTCGTTTGATTTGAACCTCGACAGCCCGCAGGAGCTCTCCGTCTCCGACAGCGACGAGATGATCTCCATAACCAGCGGGAAAATGACCCTCGAGATAGGGAAGAATCCGTGGCAGATGCGCTATGTTTTTGACGGCAAAGCGATCACCTCCAGCGGCAAGAAGGACCTCGCGATGATGAAGACCGACTGGAAAGGGGACTGCTACACGCTTGAGGGTGACCTCGAGAACACCTACATGCGCCAGCAGCTCACCCTCGGCGTCGGCGAGCTCATCTACGGCACAGGCGAGCGGTTCACGCCTTTCGTCAAGAACGGGCAGACCGTCGAGATCTACCACGAGGACGGCGGCACGAGCACCGAGCAGTCGTACAAGAACATCCCGTTCTTCCTCTCAAACAAGGGCTACGGCGTGCTCGTAAACCACCCCGAGAGGGTCTCCTTTGAGTTCGCGACCGAGAGCGTCACCCGCGCCGCATTCTCCGTAAAGGGAGGTTGCCTCGACTATTTCCTGTTCGGCGGGCCGACGATGAAGGACGTGCTCGTAAAATACACCGACCTCACCGGCAAGCCTACGCTCCCGCCGCCCTGGACGTTCGGGCTGTGGCTGTCCACCTCGTTCACGACGAACTACGACGAGGCGACGGTCATGAGCTTCATCGACGGGATGCTCGACCGGGGCATACCGCTTCGCACTTTCCACTTCGACTGCTTCTGGATGAAGGGCTTCCACTGGTCGGATTTCATCTGGGACCCGGACGTCTTCCCGGACCCGAAGGGGCTGCTCTCTCGCATCCACGCGAAGGGGCTGAACATCTGCGTCTGGATAAACCCCTACATCGGGCAGGAGTCCGCGATGTTTGCCGAGGGCATGGAAAACGGCTATTTTATCAAGCGCGAAAACGGCGACGTCTGGCAGTGGGACATGTGGCAGCCGGGGATGGCGCTGGTCGACTTTACGAACCCCGCCGCCTGCAAATGGTACACGGGCAAGCTTGAGGCGCTGCTCGACATGGGCGTGGACTGCTTCAAGACCGACTTCGGCGAGCGCATCCCGCTAAACTGCGTCTACTACGACGGCTCCGACCCGGAGAAGATGCACAACTACTATACCTACCTCTACAACAAGACCGTCTTCGACCTCCTCGAGAAAAAGCGCGGCAAAGGCGAGGCGGTGCTGTTCGCGCGCTCCGCGACGGTCGGCGGGCAGAAGTTCCCTGTCCACTGGGGCGGCGACTGCTGGTCGGATTTCGAGTCGATGGAGGAGAGCCTGCGCGGCGGGCTGTCGCTCATGCTCTCAGGCTTCGGGTTCTGGGCGCACGACATCGGCGGCTTCGAGCACACCTCCACCGCGGACGTCTACAAGCGCTGGGTGGCCTTCGGGCTCCTCTCATCGCACAGCCGCCTGCACGGGAGCCAGTCCTACCGCGTGCCATGGCTCTACGACGAGGAGGCGGTCGACGTGGTCCGCTTCTTCACGCGGCTCAAGGCCCGGCTCATGCCATACATCTACAAGACCGCGGTCGAGACCTCGCGCTCCGGCATCCCGACGATGAGGGCCATGGTGCTCGAGTTCCCGGATGACCGCAGCTGTAGCTACCTCGACAAGCAGTACATGCTCGGCGACAGCCTCCTCGTCGCGCCGATCTTCAACGACGAGGGGCGCGGGATCTTCTACCTCCCGAAGGGGACGTGGACCGACTTTTTGACCGGCGAGGTGATGGAGGGCGGCACCTGGGTTGAGAAAAATTACGACTACATGAGCCTGCCCCTCTTGGCAAAGGAGAACAGCATCATCGTCATGGGAAGCCGCGACGACGCTCCGGACTACGACTACGCCGAGAGCGCGGAAGTGCGCATCTATGCTCTGGGCGACAAGGCCTGCGCGAGCACGGTCGTCTACGGGATGGACCAAAACGTCGACCTCTCCATCGAGGCGGCGCGCGACGGCGACCGCATAAATATCAAGGCCGAGGGCGGCAAGCCGTTTACGATCCGGCTGATGAACGTGAGCGCAAAAAATGCGAGCGGCGGCGCGCTCGCAATCGACGGACCCGATTCAGTTATCACGCCGAACGCGGGAGAAATTTCCGTGACAATTTAGAAGTGAAGTACGCGCCCGCTCGGAGACAGTGCAAAAGGGGCGATGTGACAGAGCAAATTGTGATTATGCGCCCGCCGCGGACATATTTCATCCGGACTAGTGACTCACCTCTAGCGGTTCTAGGTGCTCGGGAAAATTTCTTGTCCAACCACGCGTCGGCTCCACGCGACATCCATGTCGCGCACCGCCTCTCGAATACATCCCTGTATTCGAGCCGCTGAAAATACGCCGAGCACCAAGGACCGCACGAGGCTCGTCAAACCGTCTCGGCTGAAACACGTCCACGGCGGGCGCGTCTCTACGTTGTGCAACTGTCACATCGCCCTGCTACGTTTTTGAGCGGGCACAGCTATCGCTAAGGGCTACGCAACGAAAATGAGCCGGGCATTTATGCCCGGCTCATATAATTTTATTGTAATTATCAATCATATAGCGTGGAGATTTTTCAGCGAGAGGTCGAGGATGGGGGCGGAGTGCGTGAGCGCGCCGCTGGAGACGAAATCGACTCCGAGGCCGCAAAGGCGCGAGATGTTCTCGCGGGTGACGTTGCCGGAGACCTCGATCTGCGCGCGCCCGCCGATGATGCCGATTGCCTCGCGCATCATATCGTCCGGCATGTTGTCGAGCATGATGATGTCCGCGCCGGCCTCGAGGGCCTCGCGCACCATGTCGAGCGTCTCGACCTCGACCTCTATTTTCCTGACGAACGGGGCGTAATTTTTCGCCGCCTCTATCGCGTTTTTCACGCCGCCCGCCGCGCCGATGTGGTTGTCCTTTAAGAGCACGCCGTCCGTCAGGTTGTAGCGGTGGTTGTGGCCGCCGCCGACGCGCACTGCGTATTTTTCAAAAATTCGGTTGTTCGGGCTGGTCTTTCGCGTGTCGAGGAGCTGCGTCTTCGTCCCCTCGAGGAGCTGTGCTACGGAGCGCGTGTATGTCGCGATCCCGCTCATCCGCTGAAGGTAGTTTAGTGCGGTGCGCTCGCCGCACAGCAGCGTACGGATGTCGCCTCGCACCTTTGCCACCTGCTGCCCGCTTTTCACCTCGTCGCCGTCCTGCGCGAAAAACTCGGTTCTCGTGTTTTCATCCAAAAGGGCAAACACGCGTTCGAATACCTGGAGGCCGCAAATTATGCCGTCCTCCTTGCAGATGAGGTCGACCTCGCCCTGCTGCGGGTGCGGCATCACGCTGTTCGTCGAGACGTCCTCGCTCGTTATGTCCTCGCGGAGCGCGCTCAGGATGTACGGGTCCACGTTGAGCTTCATTGTGACCGGATCAAACATATTTTACCTCTTTCTTATACCGTCAGTACTCTTTTACCTTGCAATCCGTCGATCGCGCCGTGGTAGTTGTCGTCGCGGCCCATCTCCTGGTCGGCCTCCGCGATCGCGTCGCGCACCATCCCGTGGTTCTCCCGGCGAAGCGCCTCGACGTCCTTATATTTCGAGAAATCAATATCGTCAAACGCCGACCCGTCTATCCCGCACGGCCCCTGCGCTCCGATCTGTGCCGCTGCCCGGCCCGCGAACACCATGCTCTCGAGGAGCGAGTTGCTCGCGAGGCGGTTCCTCCCGTGGACGCCATTGCAGGCAGTCTCGCCGACCGCGTAGAGATGCTCCATCGACGTGCGGCTGTCGTGGTCTACCCAGACCCCGCCCATGAAGTAGTGCTGCGCCGGGACGACCGGTATCACGTCCTTTGTCACGTCGTAGCCGTGCTCGCTGCAGTAGCTCACGATGTGCGGGAAATGTGAACGCAGTTCATTTTCGGGAATCGCAGTCAGGTCCTCCCAGACGAACTCCGTCTTGTCCTTGTTCATCTGGTCGAATATGGCCTCCGTCACGACGTCGCGAGGTTGGAGCTCGTCGACGAAACGGTTCATGTATTTGTCGTAGAGCTTGGCGCCCTCGCCGCGCACCGACTCCGTGATGAGGAAGCACCTGTCCTCCTCCTGTTCGGTGTAGAACGTCGTCGGGTGCACCTGCACGTAATTTATGTCCTTCAGGCGGATATCGTGCTGCAGCGAGAGCGCGAGCGCGTCTCCCGTCAGGTGCGAGAAATTCGTGGAACGGCGGTAGAGCCCGCCGATGCCGCCGCAGGCCCAAACCGTGTTCTGCGCCCTCACGGTCTCAAATGAGCCGTCCGGCATGCGCAGCACGGCCCCGTAATTTTTATTGTCCTTGCAGACGATGTCGACCATCACGGTGTACTCCATGATGGTCACGTTGCTAAGCTTTCTCACCTGCTCGAGGAGCTTGCTCGTGACCTCGCGCCCGGTCTCGTCCTCGTGGAAGAGGATGCGCTTGTCCGAGTGCGCGCCCTCGCGCGTGAACATGAGCTCGCCGTTTTCGTCCCGCGCGAAATCCACGCCGCAGCCTATCAGGTCTTTGATGAGCCCCTGCGACGAGCGGATCATGATCTCGACCGACTCGGGGTCGTTCTCGTAGTGCCCTGCCCGCATCGTGTCCTCGAAGTAGCTGTCGTAGTCCGACTCGTCCTTGAGCATGCAGATGCCGCCCTGCGCGAGAAACGAGTCGCTGCTCTCCACGTCGCGCTTCGTGACGATGAGAACCCTCTTATCCCTCGGAAGCTTCAGCGCGCAATAAAGCCCTGAACAGCCGCTCCCCACGATCAAAACATCCGTATCCATTCATCCACACTTTCTTTCGCCGACCGCGCCGCCAAATGCGCTCGGTCAGCGGTCACATGATCATGTAACAGTCCAGGCACACCGCAAAAGGGATGTGCTCGGATGGAGTGAGTATACCACAAATTGCAAGGAGTGGCAAGATGAGATTTGACGTTACATTTCAGACGTCAGCCAGCTGACATCTGAAATGTAACGCAGCACACGCATTTACGGGCTAAATTTATGTATTCTTCCCGCACCAGCAGCGGAGTGCTTGGTGCGGGATTG
>JAJQIQ010000138.1 GCA_021199135.1 Clostridiales bacterium
CATGGACAATATCAAGAACCCGGCGACCGAGATGGCCGTCATGCTCATCGTGATGCTCGTATCCCTCTGGGCGGGGCTCACGATGTTCAATGTCGGAAACCGCAGGGTGAGGCAAAAGAACACCTGCGATTTCGGTCAGAGCTGACTGAACTTGTAGGAGTAGGCGAGCCCGTCGAGCTCCTCCATCCACAGCGCGGCGGAGGCGTCGCTCGGCATCCTCAGGTCTCCGCGCGGCGATACCGCGACCGTCCCGACCTTCGGGCCGTCCGGGAGGCAAGAGCGCTTGAACTGCTGCGCAAAGAACCTCCGGTAAAACGTCTTGAGCCACTTCAGGATATATGCGTCGTCGTACGTCCCCGCGAACGCGATCTGCGCGAGCCGGTAAATCTTCCCCGGGGCGGAGCCGAAGCGGAGCATATGGTAGAGGAAGAAGTCGTGCAGCTCGTAGGGGCCGACGAGTTCCTCGGTCTTCTGCGAGATCTGCCCTGCCTCCGGCGGCAAGAGCTCCGGCGATACCGGCGTGTCAAGCACGTCGTAGAGCGTCCGCGAGAGCCTCTCCTCCCCGCAGGTGTCCGCATAGTAGCGCACGAGATGGCGCACCAAGGTCTTCGGCACCGACGAGTTTACCGCGTACATCGACATGTGGTCGCCGTTGTAGGTCGCCCAGCCGAGCGCGAGCTCCGAGAGGTCGCCCGTGCCGACGACAATGCCGTTTTCCTTGTTCGCAAGGTCCATCAGTATCTGCGTCCGCTCGCGCGCCTGCGAGTTCTCATATGTCACGTCGTGGACCTTCTCATCCTGCCCTATGTCCGAAAAATGCACCTTGACCGCCTTTTTTATGTCAATCTCGACGAGCTTTGCGCCGAGGCATCGGACGAGCGCGACGGCGTTATCGTAGGTGCGGTCCGTCGTCCCGAAGCCCGGCATCGTCACGGCCATTATCTTGCCGTGATCCATATCGACCAGATCGAACGCCTCTACCGTCACGAGGAGCGCGAGCGTAGAGTCGAGCCCGCCCGAAATGCCGATAACGGCGCACTCGCTCTTCGTGTGCTCAAGCCTCTTTTTCAGCCCAAGCGCCTGAATCATGAGGATCTCCGCGCAGCGCATGTCGCGCTCGTTTTCATCGGACGGGACGAACGGCGCGGGGTCGATCTGCCTCGTGAGCTTCGTGTCGATCCGCTCGAGGTCAAACGGCACTTTCCTGTGCGTGCCGGAAAGCGGAAACGTCGTCATCCTGCGGCGGTCCGCGCAAAGCTGCTGCACATCGATCTCGGAGGCGATCATGCCCTCGCCGAAGCGTCGCTCCGCGAGGATGTGGCCGTTCTCCGCGATGAGGTTGTGGCCCGAGTAGACGACGTCCTGCGTGGACTCCCCGTCGCCCGCGGACGCATAGACATAGCCGCAGACGAGCCGCGCCGACTGCCCCGCCACGAGATCCCTGCGGTAGGCCGCCTTGCCGGTCGTCTCGTCGGAGGCGGAGAGGTTTACGATGATGTCTGCCCCCGCCATCGCGTGCCTTATGCTGGGCGGCTCGGGCGTCCAGAGGTCCTCGCAGATCTCCGCCGCGACGCGCAGACCCTCCACCGCGTCGCAACAGAACATTTGTTCTGTCCCGATGAAGACGCTTTCCCCTTCGGGCAAAGTCACCTCGGCCTCGAGCCCCTCTCCCGAGACGAAATGCCGCGCCTCGTAAAACTCGTTGTAATTCGGAATGAATGTCTTCGGGACCATGCCGAGAACCTTGCCGCCCGAGACAGCAGCCGCCACGTTGTACAATTTCCCGTTTACCGCATACGGCAAGCCGACGAAATAGAGTCCCGCACAGGTCTTGCTCTTTTCCGCGATCTGCATAAGCTCATCCTGTGCCCTCGCAAGCAGGCTCTCCTGCCAAAAGAGGTCGCCGCAGGAGTATCCCGTGATGCACAGCTCCGGGAAGACGACGATCGCCGCCTCCGCCGCGACGCAGGCCTGCTCCATGCAGGCGCGGATCTGCTCGCCGTTGTACGCGCAATCCGCCACCTTTATCCTCGGCGTCACCGCCGCCACCTTTATGAATCCATCTTTCATAATGCGTGCTCCTTCTCAAAAATCTATTATCCATCTTAACAAGTTTTTATGGTAATTGCAAGGTTGATGTTTTGTCAATATTGCTTTATACTAGAAACCATGAATGACCACTACATAACGAAAAACATAAAAGCATACTACAAGCGCAGGCTGGTCGCGCCGTTTACGTATTTGGCGGCGCTTGCGGTCGCGTGGCTCATCCTGCCGCTTTCGGGGATGCTTAGGCCTATGACGCTCAGCGAAAACGACACGTTCCAGAACGCCTACGAGACCGAGAGCCGCTACATTCGCGCCTCGCTTTCCGACCTCAAGTTCACGGGCTACACGAGCGAGCGCATGGGGCGGACCGCGGGCTACTACTACTACACGATGCGCGGCGGCCAGTGCGTCATCGTCCTGCTCTCCCCGCGCACCTGCGAGGAGGGGCTGCCGACCATCGACTCTATCACCGTGACCGGGCGGCTAGTCTGCGGGCAGGACAATTTCAGCGTGCTACTGTCAAACATGGCGGACGACCTCGACTGGACTGCCTCTGGCATAGCCTCCGAGGTGTCGCAGTACTACCTCAGCGAACCCGACATGCACCTTGCGGCGACCGTGCTGTTTTTCATCGCCTACTTCGGGACGATTGTCTACGCCGTGATCTATGTGCTGCTCTGCCTCGTGTACATCCGCTTCCCGGTGCTCTCGCCGCCCTGCCAGAACCTCGTCGTCTACGGGCGCCCGAGGCAGCTGCTCGCCGAGGCCGAGGAGGAGCTTGCGACCCTGCCGCAGCTCGCGACGGAGGACATGTTCATCACCGAGCACTACTTCATCATGACCTCGCCAAACGGCAACGCGTTCCTGCCGATAAGTGAGATCCTGTGGATCTACAAGCACTCGACGCTGCACAAGTTCCTGTGGTACCACTTCAGCATCTCATACACGATGCACATCACCGCGAGCCGCCACATATACGTCAACTGCCCGAAGAACACGAAATCCGACATCGACGGCATCATGGACTACCTTGCGGAGGCCAATCACTCCATCCTTGTCGGATTCAATGAGGAGAACCGGCTGCGCGTGCAGCAGCGCCAGGGCCGGCCGCTCCACATCGATAAATTTTACTCGCTCATGCGGAGGAGAGTGTAAAAAATAGGCGAGTATAGATTATAAGGTCCACCCCGTCGCGAGGTAAACGACGGCCATCGAGATCACTATCTGGATGATCGAGAAGCGGAAGACGACCTGCTCATTCGACCATCCGGATTTTTTTCGCATATGGTCGTGGACCGGCGTCGTGATGCCGTCCATCACATGGACCTCCTCTTTATGCAAAATTTTCTTCAGCACGCGCTTCAGCGTCAGCTTTACAAGACCCAGGCCGCCGTCAATGATGATGACGATCGCCGCCGGGATGTACAGAAGCGGGCACCCCGACTTCAGCGCCGCGAGCGCGATGAATATGCCCATCGCCCGTGAGCCCGCATCCCCCATCAGAAGCCTGCTCGGCGTCGCGTTGTACCAGAGGTACCCGAGCAGGCAAGCCCCGAAGAGCAGGATGCAGTATGGCCACTCTCCCGCCACGCCGACGATGTGGTCGAGGATGAAGAACGTGATGATCGAGATCAGCGTGAGCGTCCCCGAAAGCCCGTCCACTCCGTCCGCGCAGTTCGTCACGTTGATCGAAACCCACACCAGAACGACCGTCAGTATCCCGAACAGAAGCGGCGGTACCGTGACCGTGCGCCCCGTAAACGGCATGAGCATCTCGCTCCCGTTGAAGCGCAGGTACACGAGCGCGACGATGACGGCGACCAGGAAATCAAGTATGCCTTTTAAGAGCTCGCCCCAGGGCTTATCGGCGGCATCGTCGAAGAACCCGGTGAACATCTCTATCACGATGAGCGCAAGATAGAGGGCAAGCTCCACATTCAGCTGCGAGAATATGAGCGCCGCCACGACGAAGGCCAGCACGAAGATAAGCCCCGCGCCGCGCGGCTTTCCCGCAGAGAGCGAGCCATCGTGCGCGAACGCCCTGCCCATGTCCCGCGGCAGGAACCGGGAGAGCTTTGCTATCGCGACTATCGAGGCCACGAACGCGAACAGGATCCCGATGAACGTGACCGCCGCGTACTGCGTATTGGTGAGAAGGTAGATCATATTTTGCCTCCTTGAAAGCATTGTCTAAGCCAATTATAAAATAACGTGGGAAAAATGTAAAGTTTCCCTTGCAATTTCAAAATATTGTGGTATGATAGTATTCGCGAGTGCTGACATGCTTTAAAGCATTAAAGCGTCGAAAAGTTAAAGGAGGATTTAATAATGGCTCAAAAGGGAGATTTGATGACTGTCCGCGGAGACATCCGCGTGCTCGACGCCACCATCCGCGACGGTGGCCTCGTGAACGACTTCATGTTCACCGACGATTTCATAAATGCGCTCTACCGCGCGAACGTAAAGGCCGGCGTCGACATCATGGAGTTCGGCTACAAGGCGTCGAAGGAGATGTTCGACGTGAACAAGTTCGGCAAGTGGAAGTTCTGCGACGAGGAGAGCATCCGCGGCATCGTCGGCGACAACAATTCCGACATGAAGATCTCGGTCATGGCGGACGTGGGCCGCTGCGACTACAAGAAGGACATCATCCCGAAGTCCGAGAGCGTCATCGACTTCGTCCGCGTCGCGACGTACGTCTACCAGATGCCCGCCGCGATCGAGATGATCGAGGACGCGAAGGCGAAGGGCTACGAGGTCACCTGCAACATCATGGCGATCTCGAACGCCCAGGAGGGCGACGTCTCGCAAGCCCTCGAGATGCTGGGGCACAGCAGCGTCGACGGGATCTACATCGTCGACAGCTACGGCTCGCTCTTCCCGGAGCAGATGCGCCGCCTCGCCGACCTGTACCTGGAGACCGGCGAGAAGTACGGCAAGTTCATCGGCGTGCACGGCCACAACAACCAGCAGCTCGCCTTCGCGAACACGATCGAGGCGGCGGCGCAGGGCGTAAGCTTTTTGGACGCGACGATGATGGGCATGGGCAGGGGCTGCGGCAACTGCGCGATGGAGCTGCTACTCAGCTTTCTCAAGAACCCGAAGTACAACGTCTTCCCGGTGCTCAAGTTCATCGAGGAGCACATGCTCCCGCTTCGGGCGCAGGGCGTGAACTGGGGCTACGACATCCCATACCTGCTGACCGGGCATCTGAACCAGCACCCGTCCGCGGCCATCGAGTTCATGAAGGCGGGCCGGTCGGACTACACGGATTTCTACACGGACCTACTCGACAAATAGCAGCTCCTCGCTGGCCTGCTCGAAGTTCTCCTCCGAGTGCTCCACCTCGCGGGAGAAGATGTGCGCGGTCGCGATGCGGTCGTCGAGAGTGAACTGTTTTCCGTTCTCGAGCCAGCGGGCGACGTCGAGGTCGCGCACCATGAGCGCAAAAGTCACCGCCATCACCGCGTGGGCCAAGAGGTCCCAGCTGTAGACCGCCTGCATGAGGTAGCGGAACGAAAAATAGACGAGGAGGTTCTCGTAGGCGACGTCGTCGTGACAGCCGCTGCCCTGGAACTGCCGGCGCGCCCGCGCGTAATTCTCCTGCGTGAGAAAGGCGCGGACTTTTCTCTTCGTCTCCGACCAGCGCGGGCCGAGCTCCTCGAGCCCCTCGAGTATGCGCATCCGCTCGTCGAAGCTAGCATAGGCTGATTCATCATCCCAGCCAAGCCCCCACTCCCGCGCCCTTGAGTCGGGGATAATGTCAATTTTTTCAATATTTTTTACAAAATCCGACAATATTTTTTTGTCGGATTTTTCGCTGTAGGAATTTATCCCATCCTGCGCCGCCTTGCAGAGGCTCAGGTATGTTTCCACCCGCTCCTCGAGCGATTTTGTCCTGTCCGTCAAGATGGAGATGGCGCGATCCTGCACACGCTCCAAAAACGAAAGCCAGTCCTCGTCGGCGTCCCAGTCCTCCCAGTCTTCGGCGCTGCCCTCCATCGTCCGCTCGACGAACGTCACGGGCTCCTCCCTCGTAAAGAGGATCCTCCCGACCTCCTCGCATGAGATGCTTAAGACCCGCTGCATCACGTGCCCGTAGGAGAGCGAGAACCGCGGGAAGTCCGTGCAGACCTCGCAGAGCGACTCCTCGCCAAGCGCCGAGTAGATGTCGCAGAGGTTTTTTTCATTCAAAAAAGGACAGCGCCCGTCCTCACCAAGCAGGAAACGGAAACTGCCGTCCTCGTCCTCACAGAGCTTTTCGCGCAGGCGGTCGCCAATCTCCCCGCCGACACCCCTGTAGTACTCCGCCATCGCCTCGTCGACGTCGATCTCCCAGCCCGCGCAGCAGCTCCCCTTGCAGCGGTCGGCGATGCAGGAAAACTCGCCGTAATAGTCAGGCACCCTCAGAATCATCTCAAGCCCTCTTCTTTTCTCAATCAAAAAATTTAATCCGCGAGCACGACCTCGCCGCTTACAAGCGTCCTCGGCATGTCTATGATCCTCTGGTTCTCCGAGCCCCGGAATTTCAGCATCAGGTTCCTCTTCTCCTCGACGAAAGGCCCGTCCACGAGCACGTCGATAAGCGTCAGCATCCCGTCCGTGTCCGCGGTGTGCTTCCGGCCTCCGTCCACGAGGTCGTCCTCGTAGACATAGCCAGTGAACGCCCAGACGTCCTTGCCCGGCCACCTCTCCCGGACGCGGCGCAAAAATGGAAGGAGGACCGCCTGGTTTTCCGGCTCAAACGGTTCCCCTCCCAAGAGCGTCAGCCCCTGCACATAGTCCGGGGCGAGCGAATCCAAAATTTCATTTTCGACAGCCTCATCAAACGGGTCACCGTAACCGAAATCCCAGGTCTGCGGCTGAAAGCAACCCTTGCAGCGGTTGCGGCAGCCTGAGACGAAGAGCACCGTGCGGCAGCCCGGGCCGTTGGCGACGTCGCAGTACTTTATGCCCGCGAAATTCATCGCGCCCTCTTCTTCCCGAGGAAGCGGATGCACAGCCCCGCGACGACGACGAGCACGATGAGCGCGCCGACGAGCACAAAGCGCACGTCGATGACGCCGGTCTTCGGGGTGTCGTCGAGCGCGGAGCTCGACTCGCTGTCTGCGACCTCGCCGTCGTTTGTCTCCTGTGCGCCACTTGACGCGATTTCCGTGCTCTCCTCGGTCGACTCGACTTCTTCCTCTTCCGCCACTTCCTCAGCGTCGGAAAGCCCCGCCGTCGCGTCGACGACGATGGAGACGTCCGCGGAGACATATGAGGAGTCGGTGATGTCGCGGTTTTCAAGCGTCACCGGCATCGTGTCATAGGCCTCCTTGACCGTGAACTGAAGCGTCACGAGCGTGGCGTTCGACTCGAAGTTTTCGTTGAACACGGCCGAGATGTTGAGGTAAGGCACATTGTCCTCGGTCGACTCGGTGACGAGGAACGTGCCGTCGTTGTCCGTGTCGAGGCTGGAGTTCCAGGCCGCGCCCGTGTATGTCAGGTAGTCGCTGTCGTACGAGAGCTGCATCGCAAAGGTGGAGATGCCGGGGTTGTCCCCGACCACGAGCCTCGCCGTGACCTCATCGCCCGCCGAGGCGTTGTCCGTCGTCCCGAGCGTGACGCTCACATCAGCCGCAAAAACCTTCGCCGGCATGAGTGCCAGGCACATGGCAAATGCCACGATAGCCATAAGCGCCGTCCTCTTCATTCTCAGTGTCCTCATCGTCTTCTCCTCCAAATTCTAATATTATTCAACGCGCCTCGCGACGATCACGAGACGCCCGTTGTCCGTCGTGTACTCGCAGGTCGAGAGCATTATCGTGGTGTCGCCGTACAGCAGGCGCGCATCCGTGGTGAGCACGCTGCTCTCCTCGACGAAATCCGTAAACTCCTTGAACTCCACGAGGCTGTCGTAGCCCCTGAACCAATAGTAGCGGAACCCGTCCTCGTCGCCCTGTTTCACCTTCGTCTTTACGACCGCGACGACCTCGTATTTGCCGGTCTCGTAGATCGTGTCGAACTCGATCGTCCTGTGCGACGCGAGGAAATCCTCATCGAGGTACTGCGAGAGGCCTCCGAACTGGCTCCCGCCGCTGACGTTGTGCCCGTAGATCACGAGATTCTGATCCAGCGGGCTTATCGAGGCGTCCGCGTCGATGAACGGCGTGCCCTTGGAGTCCTCGTTGCCCTCGAAGTTGTGGTTGAGGTAGTACTCGTTTCCCGAGAGGTCCTGCATCACCGGGTAGTCGATCTCGGTGCCGTCTATCTTTACCCAGCCGACGACATCGGGGTACATACTGTATAATATAGCATATTGGTCTAAAATTGCAAGTGGCTCTTCATCGTCAGCCTCATCCTGGTCATTTTCCTGCACGGCCTGCGCGGACGCGGCAAGCTGCTCGCGCTCCTGGCGGATGTAGCCAAGGACCGCGCTCTCCTTCGCCTCGTGGATCTGCAGGTAGAACAGGACGCACACGATGACGAGCGCGAGCGCCAGGAAAGAAAAGGCGATGCGGCGGCAGACCTTTTCCATGGTCCTCCGCCGCCTCTTGCCCGGCGTCCGCTGAAACAGCCCCGAGACGAATGAATCCCCGACCCACGTCGAGAAACGGGGCTGCTTTTCAAGCGACCGGTGCAGCCGCTGGCACTCTGCCGCGCTGTCCAGGTCAATGCACTTGCATATCTTCTCAATGGTCTCGGCATCCCCGAGGTAGCCGCCTGAACTCGGTTCAATGTCCGGCTCCTGCTGCTCTGCCTCAGCATCATCCTGCTCGTAAAAATTGGCGTAGCGGTCGCGCTTCTTCTCGTCCATCCCAGGCTCCTACAGGTGAAGCACGCGCTCCTTGATCTCCTGCGTCCTGCCCTGGTTCCAGAACTGAGTGCCGATGTAGCCGCACGTCCTGCGGGCGACGTTCATCTGCGTCTGGTCGCGGTTGCCGCAGTTCGGACACTCCCAGACGAGCTTGCCGGAGCCCTCCTCCTCGACGATGTTTATCTCGCCGTCATAGCCGCAGGCCTGGCAGTAGTCTGACTTCGTGTTCAGCTCCGCGTACATGATGTTGTCATAGATGTACTTCATGACGGAGAGCACCGCCTCGATGTTCTGCTGCATGTTCGGCACCTCGACGTAGGAGATCGCGCCTCCAGGCGAGAGCTGCTGGAACTGCGACTCGAACTTGAGCTTGTCGAACGCGTTTATCTCCTCGGTCACGTGGACGTGGTAGCTGTTCGTGATGTAATTTTTGTCCGTGACTCCCGGTATCATCCCGAACCTCTGCTGGAGGCACTTCGCGAACTTGTACGTCGTCGACTCGAGCGGCGTCCCGTAGAGGCTGAAGTCGATGTGCTCCTTAGCCTTCCACTGTGCGCAGGCGTCGTTGAGCCGCTTCATGACCGCAAGCGCGAACGGCGTCCCCTTATCCGGGTCGGTGTGCGACACGCCGGTCATGTACCTCGTGCACTCGCACAATCCCGCGTAGCCGAGGGAGATGGTGGAATATCCATTGAAGAGGAGCTTGTCGATCGGCTCTCCCTTCTTAAGCCTGGCGAGCGCGCCGTTCTGCCAGAGGATCGGCGCGACATCGCTAGGCGTGCCCAAAAGCCTCTTGTGGCGGCACATCAGCGCGCGGTAGCACATGTCGAGCCTCTCGTCCATGAGCTCCCAGAACCGGTCCATGTCGCCCTCGGAAGAGCACGCCACGTCCACCAAATTCAGCGTGACGACGCCTTGGTTGAAGCGCCCGTAATATTTCGGCTTGCCGGTCTCCGGGTCGACGTACGGCGTCAGGAAGCTGCGGCAGCCCATGCAGGTGTAGCAGTGCCCGTCGCCGTTCTTGTCTACTTTGAGCTCGAGCATCTTCTTCTCAGAAATATAGTCCGGCACCATTCGCTTGGCGGTGCACTCCGCCGCGAGCTTGGTCAGGTACCAGTACTTCGAGTCCTCGTGGATGTTGTCCTCCTCGAGGACATATATGAGCTTCGGGAAGGCCGGGGTGATGTAAACGCCCTTCTCATTTTTCACGCCCTGTATCCGCTGGTGGAGCATCTCCTCGATGACCGCGGCGAGATCCTCCCTCGTCTGCCCCTCCTCGACCTCGTCGAGGTACATGAAGACCGTGATGAACGGTGCCTGGCCGTTCGTGGTCATAAGGGTGATAACCTGGTACTGTATGGTCTGCACGCCGCGGTTGATCTCCTCCTTGACGCGCATCTCCGCGATCTGGTTCACGCGCTCCTCGTTCGCATCGACGCCCGCCGCGATGAGTTCCTCACGGACCTGCTCGCGGAACTTCTGCCGGCTCACCTCGACGAAAGGCGCGAGGTGCGAGAGCGATATGCTCTGCCCGCCGTACTGCGAGCTCGCGATCTGCGCGATGGCCTGCGTCGCGATGTTGCAGGCGGTCGAGAAACTCTTCGGCGGGTCGATCATCGTCTCGCTGATGAC
>JAJQIQ010000012.1 GCA_021199135.1 Clostridiales bacterium
CGCGCTGGGCGACATGAAGGTCGCGCCGATGATCACGGGCTCGGGCGGCCTCACGCTCGCAAAGCACCTGGGCGTACCGTTCGTGCAGGAGGTCATCTCCGTCTCGACCGCGCTCCAGCACTACGCGCCGCAGACCGACGTCGCAATCGAGCTCGGCGGCGAGGACGCAAAGATCATCTACTTCGAGGGCGGCAACGTCGAGCAGAGGATGAACGGGATCTGCGCGGGCGGCACAGGGTCGTTCATCGACCAGATGGCATCCCTCATCCAGACCGACGCCTCCGGGCTCAATGAGTACGCGAAAAATTACAAGGCGATATATCCGATCGCGGCGCGCTGCGGCGTGTTCGCAAAGACCGACATCCAGCCCCTCATAAACGAGGGCGCGACGCGCGAGGACCTCTCCGCGTCGATCTTCCAGGCAGTCGTGAACCAGACGATAAGCGGCCTGGCCTGCGGCAAGCCGATCCGCGGCCACGTCGCGTTCTTGGGCGGCCCCCTGCACTTCCTCTCGGAGCTTAGGGTCGCGTTCATCCGCACGCTCGGTCTCGACGAGGAGCACACGATCATGCCTGACAACTCGCACCTCTTCGCGGCGATCGGCTCCGCGCTGAATTTCCAGGAAAACAACACGACGACGCTAGACGAGCTGCGCGAGAAATTAAAGAACGGGATAAAGATGGAGTTTGAGGTCGCCCGCATGGAGCCGCTGTTTGCAAGCGACGAGGAGTACAAGGAGTTCTGCGACCGCCACGGGAAGCACCACGTCAAGACCGCGGACCTTTCCGCCTACAGCGGCGACTGCTACCTCGGCATCGACGCGGGCTCGACAACCACGAAGATCGCGCTCGTAAGCGCTGACGGCGACCTCCTCTACTCATTCTACAGCAACAACAACGGCAGCCCTCTCGCAACCGCGATCCGCGCGATCCAGGACATCTACTCCAAGCTCCCGGAGAGCGCCCACATCGTCCACTCCTGCTCCACCGGCTACGGCGAGGCCCTGCTCAAAGAGGCATTTCTCTTGGACGAGGGCGAGGTCGAGACCGTCGCGCACTACTACGCCGCGGCTTTCTTCGACCCGGGCGTCGACTGCATTTTGGACATCGGCGGGCAGGACATGAAGTGCATAAAGATAAAGAACCAGACCGTCGACAGCGTCCAATTAAATGAGGCGTGCTCCTCCGGCTGCGGCTCGTTCATCGAGACGTTCGCGAAATCGCTTAATTATTCGGTGCAGGATTTCGCAAAGGAGGCGCTCTTTGCGAAGAACCCGATCGACCTCGGGACCCGCTGCACGGTATTCATGAACTCGAAAGTCAAGCAGGCCCAAAAGGAGGGCGCGTCGGTCGCCGACATCTCCTCCGGGCTTGCATATTCCGTGATAAAAAATGCGCTCTTTAAGGTAATAAAGCTCTCCGACGCGAGCGACCTCGGAAAAAACATCGTCGTACAGGGCGGCACGTTCTACAACGACGCGGTGCTCCGCAGCTTTGAGAAGATCGCGGGCGTCCACGCCATCCGCCCGGACATCGCCGGCATCATGGGCGCGTTCGGCGCGGCCCTCATCGCGAGGGAGCGCCACGAGGCCGATTATAAGACCACGATGCTCACTATCGAGCAGATAAACGAGCTCACCTACACGACGAAGCTTTCGCGCTGCCAGGGCTGCACGAACCACTGCCTGCTCACGATAAACAAATTCTCCGACAACCGACAGTACACCACCGGAAACCGCTGCGAGCGGGGCCTCGGCAAGGAGAAAAATAAGGAAAATATTCCCAATCTTTTTGAGTTTAAAAACAAGAGGCTCTTCGACTACGAGCCTATTCCTGCGGAGGAGGCGAAGCGCGGCACGGTCGGGATTCCGAGAGTCCTCAATATGTACGAAAATTATCCGTTCTGGGCGACATTTTTCCGCGAGCTCGGATTCTCCGTCGTGCTCTCGCCGCAGTCCACGAGGAAAATTTATGAGCTCGGGATCGACTCGATCCCCAGCGAGTCCGAGTGCTACCCGGCGAAGCTCGCGCACGGCCACATCGCCTGGCTCATCCACCACAACGTGGACTTCATTTTCTACCCGGCGGTGTTCTACGAGCGCAACGAGTTCCCGGACGCCAACAACCACT
Source organism: Clostridiales bacterium (assembly GCA_021199135.1). Lineage (GTDB taxonomy): Bacteria > Bacillota > Clostridia > Lachnospirales > Lachnospiraceae > Roseburia. The sequence continues at coordinate 2,130 of JAJQIQ010000012.1, forward strand.
ACAACTGCCCTATCGTCACGTCATATTCCGAAAATATTAAAAATAACGTCGACGAGATCACGAGCGGCCAGGTGAAATTCTACAACCCGTTTTTGGCGTTCACCGACGAGGAGGTGCTCGACGGCCAGCTCGTGCCGTTTTTCAAGGAGCATTTCGACATCCCGGAGGCTGAGGTGAAAGCCGCAGTCTCCGCAGGCTGGAAAGAGCTCGGGAACATGCGCGTCGAGATGTACCACAAGGGCGAGGAGGTCCTCCACTACATGGAACAGACCGGCAGGCGCGGCATCGTGCTCGCAGGCCGCCCGTACCACGTCGACCCGGAGATCAACCACGGCATCCCCGAGCTCATAAACTCCTACGGGATCTGCGTGCTGACCGAGGACTCGATCTCGCACCTGGGCAACCTGGAGCGGCCTCTCATCGTCATGGATCAGTGGATGTACCACAGCCGCCTCTACTCCGCGGCGAACTACGTCAAGACCCGCGACGACCTCGACCTCATCCAGCTGAACTCCTTCGGCTGCGGCCTCGACGCCGTCACGACCGACTGCGTGAGCGACATTTTGACGGGCTCCGGGAAAATTTACACTTGCCTGAAGATTGACGAGGTAAACAACCTCGGCGCTGCGAGGATCCGCATCCGCTCCCTCATCTCCGCGATCCGCGCGAAGGAGAAGAAGAACGAGACGCGCACCCTTCAGCCCGCGAATTACGAGCGCGTATTATTTACCGAGGAGATGCGCGACAACTACACGATAATCTGCCCGCAGATGTCGCCGATACACTTCGACCTGCTCGTCCCGGCGTTCCGCGCCGCGGGCTACAACATCGTCTGCCCGGACATCCCGGCGAAGCAGTGCGTGGACTACGGGCTCAAATTTGTAAACAACGACGCCTGCTACCCGTCCCTGATGGTCGTGGGCCAGATAATGTGCGCGATCCAGACCGGCAATTACGACATGACAAAGACCGCGATCCTGATCTCGCAAACCGGCGGCGGCTGCCGCGCGACGAACTACATCGGCTTCATCCGCCGCGCACTCAAAAAAGCGGGATACCCGGACGTGCCTGTCATATCGATAAACATGGTGGGGCTCGAGAAGAACCCTGGCTTTAAAATCACTCCAAGCCTCATCCAGCACGGGCTCTACGCGCTGGAGTTTGGCGATTTGTTCCTGCGCT
>JAJQIQ010000083.1 GCA_021199135.1 Clostridiales bacterium
GGTTTATGGAGAAGACAGAGTTATTGGATTGGGGATAACGCGTGGTATCAATCAGTACTTGCCATCATGAAAAGTATATAGAGATCAGAATATTGTTTTTTGATGCAAGTGCAGAATATTTCATGGAGGGCATTTATAATGAAGAACAAATTAAAGAAAATGGCAGGAGCGCTTTTATTGTGCGGAGTATTGGCGGCGTCATCCGTCACAACATTTGCTGCGACAGCAAATGTAGAGGGCGGCACTTGGAATTATGGGACGAAGATATCGGGAATAAATCAGAAGACAGTATACTCGAATTATTCCCACTCATCAAAGAAACATAAATCCTCATGCTCCATTGGAACCCTGTCGGTTAGCAGTGGGTGGGTAAGCGCCGGACAGACCTCATATGCAAGTGCAACGGGCACATGGAACGCGACGACACATGCTTACTATGGGATAAGTACAAACTAGAATTTAAGTTGAAAGGTGGGCGGCTATAGATGCCGCCCATAATTATAGGTGAGTGAGGGCAGCATGAAAAAAATTCTCATGGCAATTCTGGCGTGCATAATATTCTGCTTCGCGTGGATATCTGAGATACAGGTGTCCAACGAGGAGATAACAAAGCTCGACGGCATGGACAGAAATTATACGGTCGCATTTTATATTCCTGACGGGGCCGACGGGGGCGCACCAGACAACCTGTTTTCGGCGCTGATTGAGGCGACGCAGTCTACGGAGTCAAATATTTTCAGGAGCCTGCTCGCAGATGCCAACGGTGGGGGATACGAGGTCGAAAAGTATGCGCTTTTGACGGAGAAGAGCGAGTATATGTCGGCGTTTGAGATCGAGGACGGGGACACGCTTACCGCAGAGGAGACGCAGAGCCGGACGTTTGACGGGTTCCTCTCGACGAAACAGACGGGCGACGAGAAACAGACTGGAGTGATCGCCTCCAATATGCGCGGCGTCGATGTCGTGGTGCGCCCGATGTACCTCGAGTTCTCCTATTATAAGCCAGACGGGAGCTACTGCGTGGAGCTCGGCGATGGGGTGAGCGAGGGGGATTTCCTTGAGGCGCTCTCCGAGGCTATAGGAAAATATTGCGGGATGGCGTTTAGCGTGGAAGACTTTGAGGGAGGCGACGTGAATTACGCGATCCCATACACGGACACGTTCGTGTATATGCTCATGCTTGCTGCGCTGTGCGTCTGCTTCATTGTCATAATGCTCTACTTCATCCTGCGGGAGACAAAAAAGATTTCAGTTATGCGTCTGTTCGGGCAGGGGAAGCTCAGGCTTTCGTGGAGCTTTGTTTTCCCGTTTTTTGCGGAGCTTGTGATACTTGTTTTTCTCGCAATGATCGTGGTCGCCATTCAGGGAAATGGGATTGCATATTGGGGCAGGATTGTCGGAAGGGCCGCGACAATGTCAGCCGTTGTTTTTGCGGTGATTTATGCGGTGTTCATCGCGGCGGCGTTTTCGGGCGAGCTCTCTGTCGGACTTAAAGGTGGCGGAAGAATAGGGGCGGTGTCCGCAATAAACACGGTCGTGAGCGTGATATGCATATGCGCAGTGATTTATTCCGGGCAGACGGTGTTTGCGGACATAATCAATCAGGCGAGCCTTGCGAGGCAGCTCTCGGGCTGGTCGGACGCAGGTGACTACGGGGGGTTTTATCCGTACTATTTCGGCTACGACCTTTCCTTTGCGGAGTCGGATGAGGCGCAGCTGGCGATAAATTATGACCTGTATGAATATCTGAACGCCGAGGGTGCGCTCTACATAGACGTGTATTATTACGAGGACTCGTTTCTGCAGATGAACACGCAGGTTCCGGGGATGGAATGGCATTCCTACGCGAGCGTGAATCCGAATTACCTGGAGAAATATGAAATTTTGGATGAGGACGGGAACCGCGTCAGCGTAAGGGAAGATGAGAAAGACTGGATACTGCTTGTGCCAGAGAAATATCAGGGCAGCGAGGATGAGATAATTTCCTATTATGAGGACAGCCTGCAGGAGGACAGGGAATATGTCATAAATAATTACGGAGACGAATATGCGCCGCCGGAAAATCAGAAATTTAGGATAATCTGGATCGAGGACGGGCAGAGGATATTCGGGTTTAATTCCAGTGCAGGGACAAACGACAATGGCTGGATTGCCGATGCGGCAATCCATGTGATGACAGAGACGAATTCATCGCCGCTAGACCGCGACTGCGTGCGCGGGAACGCCGACGGGGACCCGTTGAAGATAAGGCTCGACGGGGACAGCAGGCAGACCTACGAGAGCCTGTCAGGACTGCTAGACGAGCTCGGGCTTTCCGACAATTTAAAGGCGATCGTCTCGGTCAGCGAGCGGATGTCGGAGAAGCTCGCCGAGACGCGCAGGAACCTCATGCTTTCGCTGTCGATTGCCGTGGCGGGAATTTTGATACTTCTGTTTTTTGTGATACAGAACACCGCCATAAATTTTGACAGGAACAAAAAGAAATATATCGTAAAGAAAATACATGGCATAAGTTTCGCAAGGATTTACGGGAGATACCTCGCGGTCTCTATTGTAATCTGTCTCGTCGCGGCGGCGGCGTTTTCGGTGTTGGCGGGCGGCGAGGACATGGCATATTTCATCGGTATCGGTATCGGGCTCGCCGCCGTGCAGACGCTGGCATCGATCATCTGCATCGCAAAATCCGAGCGGCGCCACATAAGCGACGTGCTGAAAGGAGAATGAAAATGGGAATCATATGCTCGCTGAAAAATGTCTCAAAGTCATATGGGACGCACAGGATTTTTGAGAACATGAGCCTTGAGATTGAGGAGGGTGAGATGGTGTGCATCACCGGAAAGAGCGGCAGCGGAAAGAGCACGCTATTGAACTTGATCGGAATGTTTGACAGGGCGGACTCGGGCGAGATCCGCCTGTTCGGGGAACCGCTTCCCGGGATCTCGAGCCGCGCAGGGAGGGCGCTCATGCGCGACAGGCTGTTTTACTGTTTCCAGAACTTCGCACTTGTGGACGGGGAGACGGTGGGTTATAATCTTGATATCCCGCTTATCGGCAAACACTTCGGAAAAAAGGAGAAAACCGCCAGAAAACTTGACGCATTGAGCCGCGTCGGGCTGGACAAGCCGCTCGACGAGAAAATTTTCCGGCTCTCGGGCGGGGAGCAGCAGCGCGTCGCGATCGCGAGGGCATTCTTGCGCAGTTTCGACATTATCCTTGCGGATGAGCCGACGGGCTCGCTCGACGGGGAGAACCGCGACCGGGTTTTGGATATTTTTTCGTCATTCAATGGGGAAGGGAAGACGGTCATCAT
>JAJQIQ010000084.1 GCA_021199135.1 Clostridiales bacterium
GGGGTGTGGGCAGCAGGAGGTATGGGCGAGGTCGTCAGCAACGCCAAGGAGCTCGCCGGCTACCTCAGCTTTACGCAGACGCATGACATGGCGACCGGCGCGGGGAGCGCGTACACGCCGCTTATGATTGTATCGACCCTCGCGTGGGGCCTCGGCTACTTCGGCATGCCGCACATCCTGCTGCGCTTCATGGGCACGAAGAGCGAGGAGAAGCTGAACCTCTCCCGCCGCGTCGCGACGGTCTGGGTCGTGATCTCGATGGCGGTCGCGGTGCTCATCGGAATCGTCGGCTACGGCGTGACCGCGACGGGGCAGATCGAGGTGCTCTCCGGCAGCGACTCGGAGACGATCGTCATCCGGCTCGCGATGATGCTGAGCCAACACGGCATCATTGCGATAATTTTTGCGGGAATAATATTGGCCGGGATTCTGGCCTGCACTATGTCGACCGCGGACTCTCAGCTGCTCGCGGCATCGTCTAGCATCTCGCAGGACATCGCGCAGAGGCTCTTTGGGATAAAAATGTCTAAGAAGCATGAGATGTGGGTTGCGAGGCTCACGGTCATAGTGATTGCGATAATTGCGATTTTCCTCGCGAGGGACCCGGACAGCTCGGTGTTCGGGATCGTGTCGTTCGCCTGGGCGGGATTCGGCGCGGCGTTCGGGCCGGTCATGCTCTTCGCCCTGTTCTGGAAGCGCGCGAATAAATGGGGCGCGCTCTCCGGCATGGTCGCGGGCGGCGTGATGGTCTTCGTCTGGAAGTTCCTCGTCCGCCCGCTCGGCGGCATCGTCGACATCTACGAGCTCCTCCCGGCGTTTGTCATCGGCTGTGTCGTCCTCGTTGTCGTAAGCCTCCTCACCGCCGCCCCGTCGGAGAAGGTGGTCTCTGATTTCGAGGCAGTTCGAGCATCAGCCCAAACGCGATAGCGTTTTCGGAATGGCTGGTGCGACTTGCCGCTGAGCGAAGCGAGGGAGCCTTACCCGAGCTAAGTAAGCTGCGCTCGCACAGCCCCTGCCGCACTTGTGAGCGGGCGCGAGTGATGAAGATGTTCACTTAATAATTTTCAATTTTTCATCTTTCGGTTGAGCGAAACCGGTCAATGTTTGGCACCAATGGCCCGGAGGGAGCGAAATGTTCCCTCTGGGTTCTTTTTTGCAATTTTAAAAATTTTATTCTATAATTGCAACAAAACGCGCCCCATCTGACACTTATATTGTGAAAGGGCAAGGGCGAAGGGGGAACCATATGGAAGACCGTGCACTTGTAAGGCGCGCTAGGCAGGGCGATGCGGCCGCATTCGGCGAGCTTTATGCAAAAATTTACAAAAAATTATATGCCTATGCGCTGTACACTCTGCAGAATCCGTCGGATGCGGAGGATGTCGTCGGCGAGGCGGTGGCTGACGCGTTTGCGTCCATTGGACACCTCAGACGTGAGGAATCCTTTTCGTCATGGATGTATCGGATCGTGGAGAACAAGTGCAGCAGGCGGATGCGGGAATATTACCGCGACGGAGGTGAGCTGACCGAGGAGGACGAAAATCTTCGGGAAATGCAGGCAGAGTGGAACGATGACATCGATGGCACTGGCGAGCACATCGACGTGCGCGAGGCGTTTGCACAGCTTTCTGAGGCAGACCGCAGGATCGTCGGGATGCAAGTCATCTTCGGCTACCGCACGAGGGAGATCGCCGAAATCATGGGGATGAACGAAAACACGGTCCGCTCCCGCGAGCACCGCGCCCTGAAGAAGCTTGGAGAAATGCTAGAGGGTTAGCTACGACTAACCCGATGAATTTCGCTGGAAATCATTGCATTGGATGAAAGTTATTTTGACGATGTTTAATAAATCTTTGCAAAAGATGGGAGTGAGAAAAATGGGCATGGATTTTAGCGATGAGGAAGAGAAAATTATAAATAAAATATCGCAGTCGGCGGAGGAAATAGAGGCACCGAAAAGCCTTGTGCCGGAGGAGATCGTGCGGAAATTATCGCAGAAGAACAATGCGGATTTTTCGACAGATTTTGCCGAACCACAGGGCGAAAATAAGCTTAAAAAGAAAGTGACAGGGAAAGGGGGAGAGATGCATATGAAGCAGGGGAAAATTATCGGGATGAGAAGACGGATCGTGGCGGCAGCGGCAGTTGTTGTCGTGGCACTGGTTGTGGGAGCGGTTGGAATCATTGGGATGTCGGGCGGCTCCGGCGCGAGCGGCAATGCGGAGCAGCTGGCGGAGGGAAAAGACATGGACTCGGAGTACGGGCAGATTGCCGAGGCAGACGGCGCAGAGACTATCGTATTCAAAAAAAATGCTGATGTCGGCTCCTACCACCTCGCCTCGAGCTATGCCGAGGTCTACGACGCGCTCATGGACGGGATAAGCGCGGACGGATTCACTGAAACCTGGTCAACGGATTCTGAGGCGATTTATGATGAGACAGGCCTGGAGGACTCTATCTCAAGCGGCGTGTACAACAGCGCCTCCGTGGAGTCTGAGGATTACACGACGACGAACGTGCAGACCGAGGGCGTCGACGAGGGCGACTTCGTAAAGACCGACGGAAATTATGTTTACATAATGGGTGGCAGCAGTGTTTCGATTGTTGACATAAGTGATGAGAAAATGCAGACCATTGGCGAGATAAGTGTTGAGTTGGGGGATTGCGACAGTTTAAAGGAAATGTATCTTGATGGCGACAGGCTCTATCTTATCATTAAGCGAAACGAGCCGCTTACGGATATTGAAATGCTTGGCGATTATTACAATGAATCGGCGAAATACGCTGACGACGAGAGCTACAGAGAGTTTATCGAGGAAAACAATGTCGTGGCGAGCACAGATTCGGTCGACATTTTCACATACGATATTTCCGACCGGACGTCGCCCGAAAAAATCGCCGAGTTTTCGCAGGACGGATATTATTACAGCTCACGCATGACGGACGGATACATTTACATCTTCACGGAATATAGCGGCAATATTCCCGAGATAAACGGCGAGCGGGCGGCGTATGACTGCATATATCTCCCGGACGATTCGTCGGAGGGGAGCGGGAAAATGATAGTCGGCTCATCGATAAATACGGATGCGCCGGGCTCCGCGGCGGACGTGATGGCGGTCATGGAGAAAAATATCGCTTATAAGGGTTATGCTGGGATTTGTGGATTGGACATATATATGGGTACGGACGGGATTTATTTTATGAAAAACGACTGGGAAATGCTGAGCGGATATACCACGGACATCACGAAATTTGGCTATGAGGACGGTGTGATGGACGGCGTTGGGGACGTGGCGCTTAAGGGAATGGTCGAGGACACTTTCGCGGTGTCGGAGAATGGCGAGTATCTGCGCGTGCTCACGACAAATGAAGATGAGGAGGGATATGTCACAAACCAGCTCTATGTGCTCGGCGGGGACATGGACGTGATTGGGACGCTCGATAATATTGCGCCCGGGGAGAGCGTGTATGCGGCGAGGTATGTAGGCGACATCGTGTATTTCGTGACCTATGAAAACACCGACCCGCTCTTTGCGGTGGATCTTTCAGACCCGACAAGCCCGACGGTTTTGGGCGAGCTTGAGCTCCCCGGATATTCAGAGTATCTTCACGCCTACAGCGACAGCCAGCTGCTCGGGATCGGATACAACGATGAATGGGACGCTGTGAAGCTGGCGATGTTTGACGTGACTGACCCGACTGAGCTGTCTTTGATTGACGAGATAAAAATTGACGGGACATACTCTGATTCAATGTACAATTACAAGGGAATGCTCGTGGACAGCGCGCGCGGGCTCATCGGCTTCGAGGTGGAGGACTGGGGAAACGGCGTAAGCGACGACGATGCAATCTGCTATTACCTGTACTCTTGGGACGGCGAAAAATTCGCGCAGGAAATTTGCCAGCACCTCGGCGAGGAGGCCACCTGGGACGTCTCGAAGATCCGAGGCTTATGCTCCGGCGACACGTTCTACCTCGTAAACATCGCCGGAAACAGCGGCTACCGCATCCGCTCCTACGACATCGGCGACGATTTCGCGCTCGCTGACGAACTGCTTGTTGAGATGGACCTCGGGGTAGACGCGTATTATGAAACTGAAACAACCGAAATGGTTGATGCCGAGGCCGAAAATCATGAAATAGAATATACAGACGTAAATGTTCTGTCAAACGGAAAATGGGAAATTACCTACTATGTCGACGGAGCGGAAAGCCACCTCACGATTGATGCCCCGGATTTCGATCCGTTCGACGCGACGGACGGGGAGCTTGAGGAGCATGGCCTGCCGGCAAAGCCCAGCGAAGAGGACACAGAGGCCTATTCCGAGTGGTTCCAGACCGCAGCGCAGTATGTCGCGGGGATTGAGATTGTAAATGTGGTAAACGATCCGCTTATGAGCGCAGGGGAATAAATTGTTCCATGTGAAATACAAAACGAAAGCTATTGATTCCATCCCGAAAATACGCTATAATCACTGCATATTGATGCGGAAACGTCACAAGCGGAGGATGGAGAAATGGGAGACATGAGTTTAATTTCTGAGATGCCGAAGAAGCTGGGATTTGGGTGCATGAGGCTGCCGGTTTTGGACGGCAAGGATGACAATATCGACGAGGCGGCGTTCTGCCGGATGGTAGACAAATTCATGGAGCGCGGCTTCAAATATTTTGACACCGCGTATCCGTACCACAATGAGAAGTCCGAGGAGGCGGTGCGCAGGTGCGTGGTGGAGCGCTACCCGCGGGAATCGTTCTACCTCGCCGACAAGATGCCAGTCTGGCTGATAAATTCCGAGGCCGATTTTGCGCCGATTTTTGAGAGGCAGCTCGAGCGGACAGGCGCAGGATATTTTGATTTTTACCTGCTTCACGCGCTCGGTAAGGATCGCGTCGAAAGCCTCAATAAAAACGGCGGGTTTGAATTTTTAAAGAAGATAAAAAAGGACGGAAAGGCGAGGCATATCGGGTTTTCGTTCCACGACTCGGCGGAGGTTCTCGAGGACATATTAAAGAATCATCCCGAGATGGATTTCGTGCAGCTGCAGCTCAATTATTTCGACTGGGACAGCGACAGGGTGCAGTCCGGCGCGTGCTATGCGGTCGCGGAGAAATACGGCGTGCCGGTCATCGTCATGGAGCCGGTCAAGGGCGGGACGCTCGCCGACATGATCGGCCGCCCTGCGGAAATTCTAAAGGGTCTTGACGCGTCCGCAAGCTACGCGAGTTTTGCGATCCGTTTCGCGGCGTCGCTCCCGAACGTCATGGTCGTGCTCTCGGGGATGTCCGACGAGGCGCAGATGGCGGACAACATTTCCTACATGGAAAATTTCGTGCCGCTTTCTGACAACGAAAAAAATGCAATTCACCAGGTCTGCGAGGAGCTCGAGAAGATGAAGACGATCGAGTGCACGAGGTGCCGCTACTGCGTCGCGGGCTGCCCGAAGAATATCGCAATCCCGGACATCTTCGGCGTGTACAATTCCTCGATGCAGTTCGGCGTGAATGAGAGGACGCGCCGCGACTATGCGCACACGACCTCCGAGCACGGCAAGGCCAGCGACTGCATTCGCTGCGGCAAGTGCGAGGCCCAGTGCCCGCAGCACCTCCCGATCCGCGACTTGCTCGCGGAAGTCGCGAAAACATTTGAGTGAGAATATAAACATTATCTGAAATCTCTCCCAACTGCCTTGACTAAAGGCCGATTGAGCCTTAAAGTTAAGAACGTGGGAAAAATCACGGATTGGAGTGGGAGAGATGAGCAAGGTAATAGGAATAGATCTGGGAACGACGAACAGCTGCGTCGCGGTGCTCGAGAACGACGAGCCGGTCGTCATCACGAATTCGGAGGGCTCGCGCACGACGCCCTCCGTTGTCGCGTTCACGAAAAACGGCGAACGCCTCGTCGGGGATGCCGCGAAGAGACAGGCGGCGGTGAACGTGGACAGGACGTTTTTTTCGATAAAGCGCGAGATGGGCAGTAACTTCCGCGCGAAGATCGACGGCAAACAGTACACGCCGCAGGAAATCTCCGCGATGATACTGCGCAAGCTGAAAAAGGACGCGGAGGAGTACCTCGGCGAGTCCGTAAGCGACGCGGTCATCACGGTCCCGGCGTACTTCAACGACGCGCAGCGGCAGGCGACAAAGGATGCGGGTCGCATCGCCGGGCTCAACGTCCTCAGGATAATAAACGAGCCGACCTCGGCGGCATTGGCCTACGGGCTCGACCACGGAGAGCCGCAGAAAATTTTGGTCTATGACCTCGGCGGCGGCACGTTCGACGTGTCGGTGATCGAGATTGGCGACAATCTGATAGAAGTCCTCGCGACGGCGGGCGACAACCACCTCGGCGGCGACGATTTCGACGCGCGCATCGCGGATTACCTCGTGGCGGAATATCAGCGCACGGATCATGTCGACTTGCACAAGGACGCCACCGCGATGCATCGCGTCCGCGAGGAGGCCGAGAAGGCGAAGAAGGTGCTCTCGTCCTCGTCTACGACGACGATAAACCTCCCGTTTATCACGACGGTCAAGGGCGAGCCGAAGCACATGGAGATGACGCTCACCCGCGCGAAGTTTGACGAGCTGACGCAGGACCTCATCGAGCGCACGAGAGGCCCGGTTGAGCAGGCGCTGAGCGATGCGGGGATAAGCAAGCAGGAGCTCGGGATGGTGCTCCTCGTCGGCGGTTCGACACGCGTTCCGGCGGTGGTCGAGGAAGTGCGGCGGCTCACGGGCAAGGAGCCGTCAAAGAACCTGAACCCTGACGAGTGCGTCGCGCTCGGCGCGGCGGTCCAGGGCGGCAAGCTCGGCGGCGCGCTGATGACCGGCTCGCAGGCGGCGGAAATCATCCTCATGGACGTCACGCCGCTCTCGCTCTCGATTGAGACGGTCGGCGGGGTCGCCACCCGCATCATCGAGCGAAACACGACGATTCCGACGCGCTACAGCCAGGTTTTCTCGACGGCGGCAAATTATCAGACTTCTGTCGACATAAAAGTCTTACAGGGCGAACGCCAGTTTGCAAGAGACAACAAACTCCTTGGGCGCTTCCAGCTTCGCGGCATAAAGGCGGCTCCCGCAGGCGTCCCGCAGATTGAGGTGACGTTCGACATTGACGCGAACGGCATCGTCCAGGTTTCGGCGAAGGACCTCGGAACCGGCAAGCATCAGGAGATCACGATCACCGCGAGCTCGAACCTCTCCGACGACGAGATCGAGCGCGCCATCCGCGACGCGGCTGAGTACGAGGCGACCGACAGCCAGCGCAAGGCATACATCGACAGCCGCAGCGAGGCGGAGACCCTCGTGCGTCAGGTCGAGAAGGCCTATGCGGACAAGAAGAAAGTGATCGGCGCCGAGCAGAGGAAGCAGATTAAATCGAGCCTCTCATATGTGAAGAAGCTCGTGGGCCGGACGAAGCCCGGAAACGTCTCCGAGGAGCAGTCCGCCGAGCTCCGCCGAGCCACCGCCGACCTCCGCACCGCCTCGGCGGGGATACTTGATGGCGGGGAGGAAGGATAATTGATTGTGGAGAGAGTGTGGCGGCGCGTTGCGCCGCCAATTTTGCGCTATCCCGCCTTGACATTTCTTTTCGCAGTGCTATAATTATCACAATCCGAGCGTAGCCAAAATTCTTTTGGCGATGACATTACCCAGTATCATAACGCCAAGATCAAAATATTCGTTGCAGGAGGTCACGGCGATGGCGGAGAAGAAGGAAAATTCATTTTTGGAGGGGCCGGTTTTTTCGTCCCTCATCAGGTTCGCGGGGCCGGTGCTGGGCGCGCTGGTGCTGCAGGCGGCATACGGCGCGGTGGACCTGCTCGTGGTCGGGCGGTTCGGAGACGCGTCGAGCATATCGGCGGTCGGCACGGGCAGCTCGTTCATGCAGATGGTCACGCTCATAATCACGAGCCTCGCGATGGGCTCGACGGTCATCATCGGCCAGCACATCGGCGAGCAGAAGCCCAAGGAGGCGGGGGATGCGGTCGGCACTTCCGTCATAATATTCATTATCGTGGGGGTTGTGCTGACGATACTGCTGGAGCTTTTGGTGCATCCGATAGTCGCGGTGCTCCAGGTGCCGGAGGCTTCCGTCGCAAAAGCGGTGACGTACATCCGGATCTGCTCGGGCGGCATCGTCGTCATCATCGCCTACAACGTCATCAGCAGTATCCTGCGCGGCATCGGAAATTCAAATCTTCCGCTGCTCTTCGTCGGGATCGCCTGCGTGGTAAATATTGTCGGAGACCTCGTCTTCGTCGGAGCGCTCGGCCTCGACGTGGCTGGTGCGGCGATGGCGACGGTGCTGGCGCAGCTGGTCTCCGTCATCTGCTCGGTCGTTGTGCTGGCGCGGCAGCATCTGCCGATATCGTTTTCGATGCGGCAGTGCAAGGTCTTTCCGGCCGAGCTTCGCAAAATACTGGGCGTTGGCATCCCGATCGCGATCCAGGAGCTGACCGTCCAGATCTCATTTCTAGTGATAAACTCGGTCATAAACAACATGGGCCTCATGCAGTCCGCGGGCTACGGCGTGGCGCAGAAAATAATCACGTTCATCATGCTGATCCCGTCGTCCATCATGCAGAGCGTCTCCGCGTTCGTCGCGCAGAACATCGGCGCGGGGAGGATGGACCGCGCAAAGAAGGGCTTCCTCACCGCGATGGTCACGGGCTGCACCATCGGAGTCGCGATTTTCTTCGTCGGGTTTTTCGGCGGGGGAGCCATCTCGTCGATATTTACGACGGACACGGAGGTCATGGCGCAGAGCGCGCTCTACCTCAAGGGCTATTCCGCTGAGTGCATCCTGACCTGCGTAGTGTTCAGCTTCGTCGGCTATTTCAACGGCACCGGCAGGAGCATCCCCGTCCTGGCGCAGGGCATCTCCGCCGCGTTCCTGGTCAGGCTCCCCGCCGCCATCATCCTGGCGAACCTCGCGAACGCCTCGCTGATGTTCGTCGGCTTCGCGACCCCGATCGCGAGCGTCTACGGGATAATATTTTTCCTGATTTCCTACGCGATTGTCCGCCGGATGGACAAACGCCGCGGATCACTGTAAGTATTCGATTGGAAGACGATGATTCAACAGAAGCGTAAAAATCAGCGGGAGCCGCACGGCTCCCGTCATTTTTTATAGGAATTCCCGTTAAAATTCCCCTTGCCAAGCATGGCGAAATTTTGTACAATGAAATCAAGGTTATGGACGGGCAATGCTTTGGGAGGTGGGCGAGCATGAGTTTTTTCGAATCGACGACGGGGCTGATGATTTTCATATGGCTGTGCCTGATAATCGTGTTCCTGGTCGCGGAGTTTCTGACGACGACGCTGACGACGATATGGTTCGCGGCTGGCTCGCTCGTCGCGCTTGTCGTGACGCTGGCGGGCGGCGGGACGGTCGCGCAGATCGTGGTTTTCGTCGTGGTGTCGATCTTGCTGCTCGCGCTGACGAAGCCGTTTGCGTCGAAAATATTGCGCGGGCGGGCGCAGCGCACGAACGCGGACCGCGCCATCGGGCAGGTCGTGAAGATCACCGAGCGCGTCAGCAACATTGACGGGACCGGGAAGGCGCAGCTGCAGGGCATGGACTGGATGGTGCGCACTATTGACGATGCGCAGGTCATCGAGGAGGGCGCATCCGCGATGGTGCTCGACATCCGCGGCGTGACGCTTATCGTCGAGGGATTGGGCAAGGCCAAGGAAGAATAAGGAGGGTTTATCATGGTAACAGTGGTTGTTGTGGTGATTGTCATAATAGTTGTGCTGATTATCCTGGCGAACTGCGTCAAGATCGTGCCGCAGGCGACGGCGGACGTCATCGAGCGGCTGGGGGCGTACCTGACGACATGGTCTGTCGGGCTGCATTTCAAGGCGCCGTTCATCGACCGAATCGCGAAAAAAGTCCTGCTCAAGGAGCAGGTTGTGGATTTCCCGCCGCAGCCGGTCATCACGAAGGACAACGTCACGATGCAGATCGACACCGTCGTCTACTATCAGATCACGGACCCGAAGCTTTACGCATACGGCGTCGAGAACCCGATCATGGCGATCGAGAACTTGACCGCGACGACGCTGCGAAACATCATCGGCGACCTCGAGCTCGACGAGACGCTGACCTCGCGCGAGACGATAAACACGAAGATGCGCTCGACGCTCGACGTGGCGACCGACCCGTGGGGCATAAAGGTCAACCGCGTGGAGCTGAAAAACATCATCCCGCCGAAGGCGATCCAGGACGCGATGGAGAAGCAGATGAAGGCGGAGCGCGAGCGGCGCGAGGCGATACTCCGCGCCGAGGGCGAGAAGAAGTCCACGGTCCTCGTGGCCGAGGGCAAGAAGGAGTCCATGATCCTGAACGCGGAGGCGGCAAAGCAGGCGAAAATCCTCGAGGCGGAGGCCAAGCGCGAGGCGACGATCAAGGAGGCCGAGGGCCAGGCGACCGCGATCCTCAAGGTGCAGCAGGCGAACGCCGA
>JAJQIQ010000072.1 GCA_021199135.1 Clostridiales bacterium
GGAATTGCGATAAAACACCGAGAAATCGAAGGGAGAATCTGATATGTTAGTGCCACTTAGCTGGTTGAAAGAATATGTCGACGTCGACGTGACGCCGGAAGTGCTCGAGGAGAAGCTGTTCTCGTGCGGGTTCGAGGTCGAGGAGCTGATCGAGGTCGGAAAGGATGTAAGCAATGTCGTCGTGGGCGAGGTCGCAAGCTGCGAGCCGATCCCCGAGACGCACTTGAGCTTATGTCAGGTCGACGCCGGGGAGCACGGGAAATTTCAGGTCTGTTGCGGGGCGGACAACGTCCATGCGGGCGGGAAGTACCCGCTGGCTCTTGTCGGCGCTTCCGTCTATGCGACCGCGAAGGACCACGTCACGGTCGAGGGCGTGATGAAGATAAAAAAAGGGAAGCTGCGAGGCTACGACTCCGAGGGGATGCTCTGCTCGGGCACGGAGCTCGGCCTCACCGAGGACCTGTTTGCGGGCGCGGGGTACAACGGGCTCCTCGCACTGCCTGATGACGCGCCCGTCGGTGCGGACGTAAAGCCTCTGGTCGGGCTCGACGACTGGATATTCGACATCGCGGTCACGGCGAACCGCCCGGACTGCCAGAGCATCTTCGGGATCGCGAGGGAGGTCGCGGCGGTGCTCGGCAAAGAGTGCAGGGAGCCTGACCTCTCATACACCGAGGACGGCACGACAAAGGACGGCTTCACCGTCACGGTCGACGCGCCCGACCTCTGCCCGCGCTACATCGCGCACTACGTCCACGACGTCAAGATCGCGCCGTCGCCCGCTTGGATGCGCCGCAGGCTCGCCCTCGTTGGCATCGGCTCCATCTCAAACGTCGTCGACATCACGAACTACATCCTCTGCGAGCTCGGCCAGCCGATGCACGCGTTCGACTACTCGTACCTCGAGGGGAACCAGATCAACGTCCGCCGCGCGACGGACGGCGAGAAGATAGTGACGCTGGATGAGAAAGAATTTGAGTTAGGCACGTCTAACCTCGTGATCTGCGACGGGAAGAAGCCTGTCGCGCTCGCGGGGATCATGGGCGGGCTGAACTCCGAGATAAAGGACGACACGACCGAAGTCCTCTTCGAGGCGGCGAAGTTTGCGCGCGACAACATCAGAAAGAGCTCCCGCGCCTTGGGGCAGTCGTCGGACTCGAGCGCGCTCTACTCAAAGGGCGTCTGCGAGTACACGACCGTGATGGCGTCGAAGCGCGCATTGCATCTTATCGAGGAACTCGGCTGCGGCAAGGTCTCATCGACGCGCGTCGAGGTAAGCGCGGGCAACTCGATCGAGCCTCGCGAGATGAAGGTGAGCATTGCCCGCGTGAACGGCGTACTCGGCATAGAGGTGCCGACCGATGAGATGATAAAAATTTTGACGTCGCTCAACTTTGTGCCGAAGGCCGACGGGGATGAGCTGACGCTTCAGATCCCGGCCTACCGCGAGGACATGGACTCCTACCCGGACGTCGCGGAGGAGGTCATAAGGATGTACGGCTACGACCACGTCACGTCCGATTTCATGCCGACCGCGAAGGTCACGGCGGGCGGCCGGACGCTGCGCCAGACGACGGAGCTCAAGCTGAAGCGCGCACTCTGCGCGGCGGGGGCCTACGAGTGCATCCACTACTCGTTCTTCTCTCCGTCGGACCTCGACCTGTTGCGGCTGCCCGAGGGCGCGCCGGAGCGGAGGGCGATAAAGATACTTAACCCGATAAACATCGACCTGTCGCTGATGAGGACGACGCTCGTCCCCGAGATGCTCCGCGCGATCTCCCGAAACGAGAAGCGCGGCACGCTTGCGGGGCGGCTTTTTGAGCTCGGCAACATATTCGTGCCGAAGGCACTCCCGCTTTCTGATTATCCGGATGAGAGGGCGACGATCTGCGCCGCTGTCTTCGGGGAGGACGAGGATTTCTTTACCCTAAAAGGGCTCGCGGAGACGGTCGCGGGTGCGCTTGACATCACATTTACATATGAGGCGGCCGTAAAGCCGTTTCTCCACCCGCACCAGGCCGCGAAGATCTTCTGTGACGGCGAGGAGATAGGCTACCTTGGGACGCTTGCCTATGAAATCATGGACGAGCTCGACATGAGGCAAAACGCCTACGTCATGGAGATAGACCTCGCATCGCTCGAGAAATATTATGGCAAGCCGCAGGCATTTACGCCGCTCCCGAAGTTTGCCGAGGAAAAGCGCGACTTCGCCTTCGTCGTCGATCAGGACGTCACCTGTGCGCAGATTGAGGATGCGATAAAATCCGCCTGCGACTACGTCACATACACGCGCCTCTTCGACGTCTACGAGGGCATCCAGCTCGGGCCTAACAAGAAGAGCATGGCCTTTACCGTGAAGTTCACGCCGCGCGACGAGGAGTTTACGCCGGAGCGGATCGACGGGATGGTAAACAAGATCTTAAAGAGCCTTGAGCGGAACATGGGCGTGACGCTCCGCGCGTAGGGGCATATCATGGACGTTAAGGATTTCGACTATGAGCTCCCGAAGGAGCTGATCGCGCAGGACCCGCTCGCGGACCGCTCTTCATCGCGGCTTCTTGTTTTGGACAGGGAGACTGGCGAGGTGGAGCATCGGGTTTTTACGGACATCGTGGAGTACCTGCATCCGGGCGACTGCCTCGTCGTAAACAACACGAAGGTCATCCCGGCGCGGCTTCTGGGAGTAAAGGAGGGGACGGGCGCAAACATTGAAGTTTTGCTCCTCAAGCGCATAGGCGACAACGTCTGGGAGACGCTCGTGCGCCCCGGGAAGAAGGCGAGGACGGGAGCGAGGATTTCATTCGGGGATGGGAAGCTCATCGGCGAGGTCACGGACGTCTGCGAGGACGGAAACCGCCACGTCAAATTCGAGTACGACGGGATCTTCGAGGAGGTCTTGGGCGAGCTCGGGCAGATGCCGCTCCCGCCGTACATCACGCATGAACTTATCGACAAGAACCGCTATCAGACGGTCTACGCGAAGTATGACGGCTCGGCGGCGGCGCCGACGGCGGGGCTTCACTTTACGAACGAGCTCCTCGATAAGCTGCGCGACATGGGCGTGCAGATCGCGGAGGTGACGCTCCACGTCGGGCTTGGTACGTTTCGGCCAGTCAAGGTCGATCGGATCGAGGAGCACCACATGCACTCCGAGTACTACCGGATCACCGCCGAGGCCGCGGAGACGATAAACCGTACGAGGGACGCGGGAGGGCGCATAATCGCGGTCGGGACGACGAGCACGAGGACGCTCGAGTCCGCTGCTGATGAGAGCGGGCATCTCC
>JAJQIQ010000101.1 GCA_021199135.1 Clostridiales bacterium
ACAGGATCTGCACGGTGAGCCCCAGCTACGCCGAGGAGATCATGACCCGCGAGGGCGGCGAGGGCCTTGACGGGCTCATGTGTGCGCGCTCCGGCCAGCTCTGCGGGATTTTAAACGGCATCGACTACGAGGCTTACAACCCGCAGACCGACCCCTACATCGACGTGAACTACTCGCACCACAACTTCGTCTCCGGCAAGCGCAAGAACAAGGCGGCGGTGCAGAAGGCCCTCGGGCTCCCGGTGCGCCAGGAGACGTTCGTGATAGGCATCGTCTCCAGGCTCACCGAGCAGAAGGGCTTCGACCTCATCGCCTCCGTGCTCGACGAGATGCTGAACTCGATGGACATACAGCTCCTGGTGCTCGGCACCGGGGAGCTCAAGTACGAGAACCTCTTCCACAAGTTCCAGGCGCAGTACCCCGAGAAGGTCTCCTCCTACATCGGCTACTCCGACGAGAAGGCGCAGAAGATCTACGCCGCCTCGGACGCGTTCCTCATGCCGTCGCAGTTTGAGCCCTGCGGCTTGAGCCAGATGGTCGCGATGCGCTACGGCACTATCCCCGTGGTCCGCGAGACCGGCGGCCTCAAGGATACGGTCGTATCCTACAACGAGTACGAAGACACCGGCACGGGCTTCTCCTTCCGCAACTACAACGCGTACGAGATGCTGACGATCCTCCGCTACGCGAACGCTGTGTTCACCGACCAGCGGAGCCACTGGAACGCGATGGCGGCCCGTGGGATGTCCGCGGATTTCTCGTGGAACAGCTCGGCGAAGAAGTACGAGGAGCTGTACTCGCAGCTGTGCGGCTGAAAGATGGCGACGCCGTCCTCACGCCTATGAGATGATGCCGCTCTCGCGGTTGTAGTAGTAGGCGTGGTCGGAGAGGATCTCCTCGTCGGAAAGCTGCGTCTCGTTCACCTCGCGGACCATGCGGCTGCACGCGAAGCGCCCGCAGTCGTCCTCGACCGGAAACGCGATGATCTCGTGGATGCTGCTCGGCAGGAGCATGAGGTCTGAGCCGAGCTTCGCCGAAAGCGTCGGCAGCACGTCCTCGTAGAGGATGACCGACGCGCCGTTCGTACGGTAGCGGTTCGAGAGCACGTAGGCGGGCGGCGCGTCCTCGGGCATGGCCTCGCCCCCCTGCGGGGATACGATCTCCCACAGCGGCGTGATCTGGCAGGGCAGGAGGGATGGCGTGTTCTTCCTCGCGAGGTCGAAGAGCGTGTCCGTGTCGATCCCCCAGATCGAGAGGTGGCTCGAGTTTATCATGATGCTCGCCTGGTTCTCGTCGTCGGCGTGGAGCAGGCAGTAGAAGATGACGGCGAGGTCGTGGAAGTTGAAGTACGGGACATTCGAGAGCATGTCGGCGTTTTTCTGCTTGTTGACGAGCCGCATGACGAAGCGGTCCTTCACGCGGTCGAAGTCCGTGAACACCGAAGTGTCGAAGTCCTCCTCGGGCAGGTTCTTCTGGTAGGTCTCGAGGATGTCGTCGCAGATGTCCTCCATCGGCATGCCGTCGAGGTGCCGATGGTAGTAGGGCGTCAGGTAGATGGTGGGCGCGACGTTCCGCCCGGGGCTTAGGATGATGAGCCCGTCGTAGCTCGTGCCGTTGTTTCTGGGCATGGCCTCGATGCGCAGCCTCGCATCCTTTGAGATGCGGCCTCCGATGTTGCACTGGATGTCTGACAAAAAGTCCTGGTAGTTCATATATATTTGTGGCTTTACATTGGGGATTTTAAAAATCCGAAGGCGTATGGGGTACGCCGTGTACCAACAATAACACGCCGACGGTAAAAATGCAAGAGCTTTTTTAAAAAGTCCTTGATTTTGTGAACGAAGTTTGATATTATAGCTTGTGTGCCAATGTGGCTCAGTTGGTAGAGCAACGCATTCGTAATGCGTGGGTCAGGGGTTCGAGTCCCCTCATTGGCTTGTGGGCGAAAGCGTTTGTGTCGGAGGGATGCAAGCGCTTTTCATTTGAATTTACGTGAGGTAATTGTTATGGCACAGAACAACAGGAAAGCGGGCGCGGCCCCGGGCAATGAGTTTTTCGACTGGGTGGAGAACAACAAGTCGCTCTCGGCGCTCATCGTATTCTGCGCGGTGGCGGTGGTGATGGCCTGTGTGGCGATATTCGCGATCGGGACGCCGGCCGTGCCGATGTGCGTGCTCCTGATCCTCGAGGTCGGGATTGCGGCGCTTCTTCACCGGGCGGAGCTCTGGATTCACGCGATCCTGCTCATTGCGGAAATCGTCGCGGGGATCCTCGCGGGGCGCGTCTGGGTGATCGTGCTCTGCGCGATTGTCTATGTCTGCGCGACCGCGGTGCTCATGATCTCGAGCAGGGACGACGAGTAAGGCACATTCAGATGGGCGGTTCCGGGTTTGACGGAAAAGTTAAAAGCAGATTTAATTATCAGAGGGAGATGGAGAGGCTCATCGAGGAAAACTGCGCTGGCGGACGTGTGCCGCGCCTTCTCCTCCACAGCTGCTGCGGGCCTTGCAGCACCTACTGCCTCAAGTGCCTCTCCGAGCACTTCTCGGTGACGGTGCTCTATTACAATCCAAACATCTACCCGCCCGAGGAGTTCGAAAAGCGGAAGGCGGAGCAGGAGCGCTTCATAAGCGAGTTTCCGGCGAGGCACGAGGTGAGCTTCGTCGCGGGGGAGTACGAGCCGGAGAAATTCTACGAGTTCGCGGCGCCCCTTGCGGGCGAGCCGGAGGGCGGGCGGCGCTGCCTCCTCTGCTACGAGCTTCGGCTCCGCGAGGCGGCCGAGTACGCTTCGGCGCGCGGCTTCGATTTCTTCGCGACGACGCTTACGATCAGCCCGCAGAAGTCGGCGGACTGCCTGAACGAGATCGGCGCGCGCCTCTCCTCCGAGTACGGCGTACGGTATCTCTGCTCTGATTTTAAAAAGCGTGGCGGCTACCAGCAATCTATAGAGATGTCGAGAGAGTACGGATTATACCGCCAGAACTACTGCGGGTGCATTTATAGCGCCCGCGCCAAGACTGTCTCAGGGGGCGGCGCGACATAGTAACTAATAAGCACCTGTCGCGGACATATTTCATCCGGACTAGTGACTCGCCCCTAGCGGTTCTAAGTGTCCGGTGGAAACATCGGCCTGCGACGCGACCGGTCGAGACACGACATCCATGTCGTGGCTCTCCCTCTCGCAGACATCCATGTCTGCGAGCCGCTATGTACCACGCCGAACACTAAGAACCGCACGAGGCTCGTCAAACCGTCTCGGATGAAACATGTCCGCGTCGGGC
>JAJQIQ010000127.1 GCA_021199135.1 Clostridiales bacterium
CTCAGGCTCTCCGGCGTGACCTCGAGGAGCTCGTCGGTGTCGATGAAGTCGAGCGCCTGCTCGAGGCTTAGGATTTTCGGCGGGACGAGCGTCAGCGCCTCGTCGGCGGATGAGGAGCGCGTGTTCGTAAGGTGCTTCTTCTTGCAGACGTTCAGCTCGATGTCCTCGGCCTTCGCGCACTGTCCGATGACCATCCCCGCGTATACTTTCTCGCCGGGGCCGATGAAGAGCGTGCCCCTGTCCTGCGCGGAGAAGAGCCCGTAGGTGACGGACTCGCCGGACTCGAAGGCGATGAGCGAGCCGGTCGCGCGGTAGGAGATGTCGCCGCAGTACGGCGCGTAGCCGTCAAATATCGTGTTTATGATGCCGTTGCCCTTGGTGTCTGTCATGAACTCGCCGCGGTAGCCGATGAGCCCGCGCGAGGGGATGTAGAACTCGAGCCTCGTGTAGCCGCCAGCGATGGAGCCCATGTTTCTGAGCTCACCGCGCCTCTGCTGGAGCTTTGAGATGACCGCGCCCGTGAATTCGTCCGGCACGTCGACGTACGCCACCTCCATCGGCTCGAGCCGCTTGCCGTTTTCATCCGTCTGGTAGAGCACCTCGGCCTTGCTGACCGCAAACTCGTAGCCCTCGCGGCGCATGTTCTCGATGAGGACCGAGAGGTGGAGCTCGCCGCGCCCTGAGACCTTGAAGCAGTCGGGGCTGTCGGTCTCCTCGACGCGCAGCGAGACGTCGGTGTTGAGCTCCTTGAAAAGCCTGTCGCGGATGTGGCGGGAGGTGACGTATTTGCCCTCCTGGCCCGCGAGCGGGCTGTCGTTTACGATGAAGTTCATCGAGATCGTCGGCTCGGAGATCTTCTGGAACGGGATCGCCTCGGGGGCTTCCGGGGAGCATATCGTGTCGCCGATGTGGATGTCGGCGATGCCGGAGATCGCTACGATCGAGCCCACCCCGGCCTCCTCCACGTCCACCTTCGAGAGCCCGTCGAACTCGTAGAGCTTGCTTATCCTGACCTTCTCGAGCTTGTTGGGGTCGTGGTGGTTGACGACGACGGCCTCTTGGTTGACTTTGAGCGAGCCATTGTCGACTTTTCCTATTCCGATGCGCCCGACGTACTCGTTGTAGTCGATCGTGCTGATCAGCACCTGGGTGTTCGCGTCCGGGTCGCCGGTCGGCGCGGGGATCGAGTTTATGATCGTCTCAAAGAGCGGGGTCATGTCCTTTTTCTCGTCGCCTAGGTCCAGCATCGCGTAGCCGTCGCGGGCGGAGGCGTAGACGAAGGGGCAGTCGAGCTGCTCGTCGGAGGCGTCGAGGTCCATGAAGAGCTCGAGCACCTCGTCGATGACCTCCTTCGGGCGGGCCTCCGGGCGGTCGATCTTGTTTATGCAGACGACGACCGGAAGGTCGAGCGCGAGCGCCTTCATCAGCACGAACTTCGTCTGCGGCATCGTGCCCTCGAAAGCGTCGACGACGAGGATGACGCCGTTTACCATCTTAAGCACGCGCTCGACCTCGCCGCCGAAATCGGCGTGGCCCGGGGTGTCGATGATGTTTATCTTTATGCCCTTGTAGAATACGGCGGTGTTCTTCGAGAGGATCGTGATGCCGCGCTCGCGCTCGATGTCGTTCGAGTCCATGACGCGCTCCTGCACCTCCTGGTTCTCGCGGAAGACCCCGCTCTGCTTCAAAAGCTCGTCGACGAGCGTGGTCTTGCCGTGGTCGACGTGGGCTATGATTGCGATGTTCCTGATGTCTTCTCTCGTGGTAATCATGGTAATGCTGCCTTTCTGATACATATAAATCTTCGCAACGCCCTTTATTGTAGCACACTTTCTCATTTTTGCAACATATTTTGAAATACCTTGATTATTTTCGTCGGTTGTGTTATGGTAAGATGATGATACTGGGGGTATCATAGATACAGAGGAGGATAGTGCATGAGCGAAGGCATTGTACAGATATATTACGGCGAGGGTCACGGCAAGTCCACGGCGGCGCTGGGTTGCGCGATACGCACGGCGGGCATAGGCAAGAGCGTGACCGTCATCACTTTCCTGAAGGGCAAGAACGAGCAGGAGCAGGAGTTCTTAAACCGCCTCGAACCGGAAATAAAGTTTTTCCGCTTCGCAAAGGCGGAGGAATGTTTCGCGGAGCTTACGGCGGAGAAGCAGCAGGAGGAGGCAATGAACCTCCGCAACGGCTTCAACTACGCGAAGAAGGTCGTGACGACCGGGGCTTGCGATTTGGTGGTCTTGGACGAGATCCTGGGCACGGTCGATGAGGGCGTCGTCTCCGTCGATGAGATGAAAGAATTGCTCGCAAACAGGCCGGAGGACATGACCGTCATATGCACGGGGCGCGTCCTACCGGAGGGCTTGCGCGAGTGCGCCGACGAGATTTACAATATTGCACCTGAGAAGTAAGGAGGATAAAGGGATGGCCATTTTTAAGGGAGCGGGCGTTGCCATCGTCACGCCGATGAAGGACGACGAGGAGGTCAACTACGAGAAGCTCGAGGAGCTCATAAACATACAGATCGATGCGGGGACGGACGCGATCATAATCGCCGGGACGACGGGCGAGAGCTCGACGCTTGGCATGGAGGAGCACAGGGACGTCATCGCGGCGGCGGTGCGCTTTACAAAAGGCAGGATTCCGGTCGTGGCGGGCACAGGCTCCAACTGCACTCGCACTGCGATCCAGCTCTCGCAGGAGGCGGAGGAAGCCGGCGCGGACGGGCTCCTCGTCGTCACTCCGTACTACAACAAGGCGACGCAGCCGGGGCTCATCAGCCATTATTCAAAGATTGCGGACAGCGTGAAGAAGCCCATCATAATGTACAACGTCCCGGGACGCACCGGGTGCAACATCAGCCCAGAGACCGTCGCGACGCTCGTGAGGACGAAGGAAAACATCGTCGGCCTCAAGGAGGCCACCGGGAGCATGGCGCAGGCCATGAAGACGATGAACCTCTGCGACGGAAAGCTCGACCTGTACTCGGGCGAGGACGGGCTCGTGCTCCCGCTGCTCTCGATCGGCGCGATCGGCGTGATCTCCGTGTGGAGCAACGTCGCCCCGGCAAACGTCCACAAGATGTGCCAGAGCTTTTTTGACGGGGACATCGATACCGCGAGGCGGCTCCAGTTTGACGCGCTCCCGCTCGTAGATGCGCTGTTTTCGGAGGTGAACCCGATTCCGGTCAAGACCGCGATGAACATGATGGGGCTTGAGGTCGGGCCGCTCCGCTCGCCGATGTGTCCGATGGA
>JAJQIQ010000071.1 GCA_021199135.1 Clostridiales bacterium
AACGGGTTCTCCGTCGGGTACGGGAGGCTCTTCGGCTGGTTGTAGTTTATGTCCTCCATCGGCACGCCGATGTACTTGAAGACCTCGAAGAGCTCCTTGCCGTAGTGGCCGAACGCGACCGCGCCGTGGTGCGGATAGTTCTTCTCGATGAGGACATGGCGGTAGAAGCGCCCCATCTCGGGGATCGCGAACACGCCGACGCCACCGAACGAGCGCGTCGCCACCGGAAGCACCTCGCCCTGCGCGACATAGGCGCGCAGCTTGCAGTCAGCGGTGGACTGCAGGCGGTAGAAGGTGATGTCGCCCGGGATTATGTCGCCCTCGAGGGTGCCGTTCGTGACCTCGGCCGGAAGGCTACGGGCCATTATCATCTGGTTTTTCATCTCGCAGGAGGTCAGCTTCTTCGAACAGGTATTGCCGCAGTGGAAGCCCATGAAGGTGTCGGTGTGGGCGTATTTAAACTTGCCCTCGATCGACTCCTTGTACATGTCCTTCGGGACGGAGTTGTTTATGTCGAGCAGGGTCACGATGTCGTCGCTTACGCAGGTGCCGATGTACTCGCTCAATGCGCCGTAGATGTCGACCTCGCAGGATACCGGGATCCCGCGGCCTGTCAGGCGGCTGTTGACATAGCAGGGCACGAACTTGAACTGCGTCTGGAACGCCGGCCAGCACTTGCCCGCGATGCAGGCATATTTCCTGCTGCCCTTGTGCGCCTCGATCCAGTCGAGGAGCGTGATCTCATACTGCGCGAGCTTGTCAAGGATCTCGGGCTTTTTGTTCCCTCCTCCGAGCTCCTTTGCCATGTCCGCCGCGACCTCGGGGATCCTCTTGTCGCCCTCGTGGTTGTTGAACGCCTCGAAGAGGTCGAGCTCTGAGTTCTCCTCGATCTCGACGCCGATATTGTAGAGCTGCTTGATCGGCGCGTTGCAGGCGAGGAAGTTCAGCGGCCTCGGTCCGAACGACATGATCTTGAGCTCGGACAATCCGATGATCGCGCGCGCGATCGGGAGGAAACCGTGGATCATGTCCGCGCAGTCCTCCGCGTCGCCTACCGGGTACTCCGGGATGTATGCGCCGACGTTGCGCAGCTTTAAATTGTAGCTAGCGTTGAGCATGCCGCAGTAAGCGTCGCCCCTGCCCTGCACGAGGTCGGTCTGGCTCTCCTCAGCCGCCGCGACGAAAATCTTCGGCCCGTCGAAATATTTGGCGAGCATCGTCTCGGAGATCTCCGGGCCGAAATTGCCGAGATAGACGCAGAGCGCGTTGCAACCCGCTTTTTTCACGTCCTCGAGAGCCTGCTGCATGTGGATCTCGCTCTCGACGATGCAGACCGGGCACTCGTAGATGCTGTCGCTGCCGTACTTTTTGGTGTAGGCGTCAATCAGGGCCTTCCTGCGGTTCACGGAGAGGCTCTCCGGGAAATTTTTTATTGTTACGGCGACCACGGAGATCTTCACTTCTGGAATGTTTGAAATGTTGTTCATGATTCATTTCCTCCTTATTTATTAAATTTAGATTTAACTTTTCGTTTTATGACAGAATCGCGAATATGTCCTTGCAGCCCGGATAAATCTTCCTGAATATCTGGTACCGCTCCTCGTACTTTTTCACAAGCTCCGGCTCCGGCTCGACCGTGTCCACGACGCGCACGATGGCCTTCGCCGCATCCGCGACCGATTGGTACTCTCCGCAGGCGACCATCGCGAGCATCGCGCCGCCCATGCCCGGGCCCTCCTCGCTCTCGAGGATGTCCACGCCGATTCCCATGACATTTGCGATGATCTTTCTCCAGAGCGGGCTCTTCGCGCCGCCGCCGCAGATCTTCGTCCTCTCGATCTTTATCCCGAGGGACCTGGCGACCTCGAGCGAATCGCGCAAAGCAAACGCGACGCCCTCGAGCACCGCCTGCGTCATGTCAGCGCGGGTCGAATCCATCGTAAGGCCGATGAACGTCCCCCTGGCCTTCGGGTCGTTGTGCGGGGAGCGCTCGCCCATCAGGTACGGCAGGAAGAA
Source organism: Clostridiales bacterium (assembly GCA_021199135.1). Lineage (GTDB taxonomy): Bacteria > Bacillota > Clostridia > Lachnospirales > Lachnospiraceae > Roseburia. The sequence continues at coordinate 2,017 of JAJQIQ010000071.1, forward strand.
TACGTGGTTCTCGCCTAAACGACCTATCTTCTCCTGCTCCGCGCCGTAGTCCTTCGTGCCGATGACGTCCTCCATCCACCACTTGTTGCAGGAGGCCGCCGAGAGCATGCAGCCCATCAGGTGGTAGGTGCCGTCCGCGTGGTCGAAAGAGTGGAGCGCGTTGTGGCTGTCCACCCCGAATTTGCTCGAGGAGATGAAGATGGTGCCGCTCGTGCCCAAGGATATGTTGCAGGCGCCGTCGCCGACGGTCCCGGTGCCGACCGCGGCAGCCGCGTTGTCCCCGGCCCCAGCCGCGACCTTCACTCCCTCGGGGAGGCCGAGCTCGGCCGCAATCTGCGGGAGCAGCGTCCCCACGGCCTCGTAGCTCTCAAAGACCTTCGGGAGCCACTCGTCCTTTATCCCGCAGATCTCGCACATCTCCTTCGACCAGCGGCGATGCTTCACGTCGAAGTATATCGTGCCGGAGGCGTCGGAGACGTCGGTGCAGTGCGTCCCGGTCAGCCTGTAGGCGAGGTAGTCCTTCGGGAGCATGATCTTTGCGATTCGCGCAAAATTCTCCGGCTCGTTTTTCTTCATCCAGAGCACCTTCGGCGCGGTGAAGCCGGCGAAGGCGATGTTCGCCGTGTACTCCGAGAGCTTGTCCTTTCCGATCACGTTGTTCAAATAATCGCACTCCTCGGAGGTCCTGCCGTCGTTCCATAAAATCGCGGGGCGGATGACCGCGTCGTCCTTATCGAGCGCGACGAGCCCGTGCATCTGCCCGCCGAAGCTAAGGCCTGCGACTTTTCCCTTGTCCGTGCCCTCGAGCAGCTCCTTCATCCCGGCGATCGACTCGTCGTACCAGTCGTACGGGTTCTGCTCCGACCAGCCCGGATGCGGAAAGCTGATGGGATACTCGCGGCTCACGGTCTTCAATATCTTCCCGCTGCCCTCCATCAGAAGGAGCTTCACGGAGGAAGTGCCGAGGTCAACTCCTATATAGTTCATGTCCTCTCCTTTCCCTTAAACCGTGCCCGTGCACGGTGTCATTGCGTTGAGTTTTTGGGATGATGATACTGTTCCATTATAATATTTTTTGGCGGGAATTGCAATGCCTACGCCGAGCAATTTCAGTGCGCCCGCTCAAAAAAACACCGCCGCGGGGGATGCCTGCGGCGGTGCCTTGTGTCGTCATTTTTCCATTATGCTAAACAAATTTTCTTGACTCAGGGGCCGCCCCCGCC
>JAJQIQ010000047.1 GCA_021199135.1 Clostridiales bacterium
TTGTGAACTATGTGTGTTTTTTCGGTGAACGCGCTAATGTTATCACATTGTTTGCCGAAATATAGGATAAGTGTTATTTTTCAATCCCGCACCAAGCACTCCGCTGCTGGTGCGGGAGGGATATGTAAATTCAGCCAAAGCAGCACCCGCCTCGCCGTAGGCGATTTAAAATGCGGGGGCTGCCGTCACATTTCAGATGTCAGCAGGCTGACTTCTGAAATGTGACTATAGAGTTTTCATGTAAGTTTCTTTGGCATTACCAAAGGAGGTACAGATGGTAAAAGGTTTATACACGGCCTACACCGGCATGGTGAACGAGATGAAGCGTCTCGACGTCCTCTCAAACAACCTTGCGAATGCGAACACCACCGCATACAAGAAGGAGGGCACGACCTCGCGCACGTTCGCCGATGAGATGGCCGTCAAGCTCAACGACACTTCCGACTATGGCCCGTACGGTTTCGCCAGGGACATCGGCGAGATCAGCTTCAGCGTCCACCTCGGGCAGACCTACACCGACTACTCCAGCGGCAGCTTCGAGGTCACGGACAATGCCACGGACCTCGCGATCGCGGGCGACGGATTCTTTGCGATTTCCTTTACGAACAAGGCGGGCGAGACCAGCGTCAAGTACACCCGCGACGGCTCGTTCACGGTAAACACCGAAGGCTACCTCGTGACGAAGGACGGCGACTACGTCCTGAACGCGACCGGCGCGCTAAACGGCGACCCGGATCCCGCGAACTACATCCAGGTCGACCCGAACGCCACCATCACGATAAACCAGCTCGGCTACGTGATCCAGAACGATGAGGTCGTCGGGACGATAGGCCTCGTGGACTTCGACAACTACGACTATCTCGAGAAGTACGGCGAGAACATGTACAACCTCCTCGACGGCGGCAACCTTATCGACACCGACGCGACGATTGAGCAGGGCGTCCTCGAGACTTCAAACGTCAATGTCGTGAACGAGATGGTAAACATGATCACGATCCAGCGCGCGTACGAGGCAGGCCAGAAGGTCATCACCTCGATCGACAGCACGCTCGACAAGGCGGTAAACAGCATCGGCAGGATTTCATAGCCATATGTATAAGGGAGGATTTGCCTTATGATGAGAGCACTCTACACTGCGGCGACCGGAATGATCGCGGAGCAGACAAACGTCGACACGATCGCCAACAACCTTTCCAACGTAAACACGACGGGGTACAAGACAGAGCGGACCGAGTTCAAGTCGCTTCTGTACCAGACCATCCAGACTCGTACGACGACGGCGAACGGCGACGAGAAGCCGGTCGGGGCGCAGGTCGGCTTGGGCACACGCGTCGCGGCAAATATGTCAATCTACTCGCAGGGCTCGCTTTCTTCCAGCGAGAACGCGACGGACTTCGCGCTCGAGGGCGACGGGTTCTTCGCAGTCCGCAGCATCGACGGCGAGACTTATTACACGAGAAACGGCGCATTCACCTGGGCGATGGACGGCAACGGCAACACGATACTGACCACGTCCGAGGGCTATCCGGTCCTCGACACCGAGGGGAACGAGATCATGGTTCCGGAGGGCGTCGCGGCCGAGGCGATGAGGTTTTCTACGGACGGCTCAATCGGATACGTCGATCCGGATACCAACGAGTATATCGATCTGAACCAGTCATTCGGAATATATCAGTTCAACAACCCGGCGGGGCTTGAGAAGCATTCTTCATCACTGCTCGAGGCGACGGATGCATCCGGCAACCCGCTCCAGGAGGGCGTGACGGCGGGGCTTTCCACGACGCTCGTCCACCAGTACTACCTTGAGATGTCAAACGTGCAGGTCGCGGATGAGATGGTAAACCTCATCATCGCGCAGCGCGCCTACGAGCTGAACTCCAAGGCCATACAGACTGCGGATTCGATGCTCGACACCGCAAACAACCTGAGGAGATAGTAGGAGGTAAATTATGGATCTGACAAGCAGCATATCATCTTTGACATATTCCAGCGCACAGTCGAGCGTGGACGACGCGGCAGCGACGAGCGTCACCAGCTCCCTCTCAGGCCTCTCCTCGGATTCGAGCGAGGAGGAGATGAAGGCCGCCATCAAGACCTTCGAGTCGTACTTCGTCGAGCAGATCATAAAGGAGACGGAGGAGGCCATGACATTAAAGGATGATGACGACGAGGATTCGACGATGTCACAGTACAAGGAGCTCTTTGGGGACCAGGTCGTGCAGATCATGGCGGATGAGATCGTCGACGACATGGGCGACACCCTGACGCAGCAGCTCTACGAGCAGATGTGCAGAAACCTGCAATGATACAGGGGACAAAAGCAGCGACAATGCGAGCTTGCTCGCAATTGTCGGGATTTGGGACCCTAACAAACATGAGCAATGGAGCAATTTTTCGCAGAAAAATTCGCGGAATGCGAATGGTTGTAGGATTGCGAGAGTGCGTAGCACGGAGCAATCCGTAGTATCATTCATTAAATCATGAATTAACAAATAATCGAGAGACTGCACTGCAGGATATTTGCGTGCAGTCTTTCTTTGCGAAATAAGGGAGCATTAGTTTGGAAACTGTAAATGGATATGTCGATCACATCATATACCGCAACGAGGAGAATGGCTACACGGTCCTCGTACTCATCTGCGGCGGGGAGGAAGTCACCTGCGTTGGCACTTTCGCGGTCCTTGCGGATGGGGAAAACATTGAGGCTTACGGCAAATACACCGAGCATCCGGCTTACGGAAGGCAGTTTCAGGTGGAGGATTTCAGGGAGGTCATGCCGCAGGGCACGGACGCAATAGAGCGCTACCTTGGTTCCGGCACGATACGTGGCGTCGGGCTCGCGCTCGCGGCGCGGATCGTGAAGCACTTCGGGGAGGACAGTTTCCGCATCATGGAGGAGGAACCCGAGCGTCTGTCGGAGATCAAGGGCATAAGCGAGCGCAAGGCGATGCAGATCTCATCACAGATGAACGAGAAGCGCGACCAGCGGGAGGCCATGATTTTTTTGCAGAAATACGGCATCCGCACCTCGCTCGCAATAAAAATTTACCATGCCTACGGGCAGGAAATCTACGGGATAATCCGCGAGAACCCTTACCGTCTGGCGGAGGACATCGCGGGCGTCGGCTTTGCCACGGCGGACGAGATCGCGTTTCGCGTGGGGATAAGGCCGGACTCGGATTTTCGCATAAAGAGCGGGATTTTGCATGTGCTCATGCAGGGGTCGCTCGAGGGACACACCTATCTCCCGATGGAAGAGCTGACGGAACGCGCACATAAGCTGCTTGGCGTGGATGCGGCACAGGTGCAGGATCAGTACATGAACCTCGCGATGGAGCGCAAGGTCGTGATAAAAAAGACAGGTGAGGCCTCGCAGGTCTATGCCAATTCCTTCTATTACATGGAGGTGAACTCCGCCGCGATGCTGAGGCGGCTCGACATCGGCTACGACGTGCCTGACATCGAGATCGAGGAGCGGCTGCGCCAGATCGAAAAGCAGACCGGGATGGAGCTCGACGAGCTCCAGGCCGAGGCAGTGCGCGAGGCGGTGAAAAACGGCCTCTTCGTGCTGACTGGAGGCCCCGGCACCGGAAAGACCACGACGATAAACACCATCATCCGCTACTTCGAGATGGAGGGGATGGACATATTCCTCGCGGCCCCGACTGGCCGCGCCGCCAAGCGCATGAGCGAGACGACAGGCTGTGAGGCGCGGACCATCCACCGTATGCTCGAGCTCTCTGGCAATGATGATGGCAGGACCACATTCGAGCGCAACGAGAAGAACCCGCTCGAGACCGATGTCGTCATAATCGATGAGATGTCGATGGTGGATATTTCGCTGCTCTGTGCGCTGCTCAAGGCCATAATGCCGGGCACGCGCCTTATACTGGTCGGCGACGTCAGCCAGCTCCCGAGCGTGGGCCCGGGCAGCGTCCTTAAGGACATCATCGACTCAAAAATGTTCCACACCGTAAGCCTCACCCGCATTTTCCGGCAGGCTAGCACGAGCGACATCATCGTAAACGCCCACAAGATAAATCACGGCGAGCGCGTCAGCCTCGACAACAAGAGCCGCGATTTCTTCTTTCTCAAGCGCTACGACGCGGACAAGATCATAAACGTCACGCTCCAGCTTGTCAAGGAGAAGCTCCCGAAGTACGTGGACGCAGGCGAGTACGACATCCAGGTCCTCACCCCGATGAGGAAGGGACTGCTCGGCGTGGAAAACCTGAACAACGTCCTCCAGCACTACTTGAACCCGCCGGAAAAGGGCAAGAGGGAGAAGGAGCACGGCTCAGTCCGCTTCCGCGAGGGCGACAAGGTCATGCAGATGAAGAACAATTACCAGTTGCCGTGGGAGGTCAGAAGCAAGTACGGGCTGGTGGTCGAGACCGGCGCGGGCATCTTCAACGGCGACATGGGCATAATCGAGGAGATAAACGACTTCTCGGAGAAAATGACCGTGGTATTCGACGAGGGCAAGACCGTCGAGTATCCGTACAAGCTGCTCGATGAGCTCGAGCTGGCCTACGCGATCACAATCCACAAGTCGCAGGGCTCAGAGTACCCGGCAATCGTCATTCCGCTCCTCTCCGGGCCGCGGATGCTTATGAGCAGGAATCTCCTCTACACGGCGGTCACCAGGGCGAAGAAGTGCGTCACTATTGTCGGCGATGACAGGACATTTTACCAGATGATTGAGAACAACTCCGAGCAGCGGCGCTACAGCGGGCTCCGCGACAGGCTTACCGAAGACAGGGAAATGCCTGAAGAAATTAAATCTTGATTTAATATAACCCCAAACACCGAGATAGCACAATAAATTAATTCAAGATTTAATTTACACCCTGCAACAAACGGTGATATTTCCATTTTTTTCTTTACTTAAAACGGCTTGAAAAAGGCCGCAGTTTGTGGTAAGATTTTTACAATTTGAGCAGGGGGGAAAAGTGGGTTTTATTTCCGCTTTTTTTTTGCAATCACGAAAGGCAGACGACGATGAGAGCTTTTTTGATACTTGAGGACGGCACGGTATTTAGCGGCCAGAGCATAGGCTCGGAGCGTGAGGTCATAAGCGAGATCGTGTTCAACACGTCGATGACAGGCTACCTCGAGGTGCTGACAGACCCGTCTTACGCGGGGCAGGCGGTCGTGATGACCTACCCGCTGATCGGCAACTACGGCGTCACTCCCGACATGGAGTCGGCGCGCCCGTGGCCGGACGGCTATATAGTGCGTGAACTCTCCCGCAACTACAGCAACTTCCGCGCGACCGGCAGCATCCAGGACTTCCTGTTGAAGTATGACATACCGGGCGTCGCCGGGATCGACACGCGGACGCTGACGAAGCTGCTGCGCGAGAAGGGCACGATGAACGGGATGATTACGACCGACGAGAATTACGACCTCGACGCGATCCTGCCGCGCCTCGCCGAGTACAGGCCGACGGGCGTCGTGATGAGGACGACCTGCAAGGAGAAAAAAGTCTTAAAGGGCTCGGGCAAAAAAGTTGCACTCCTCGACCTCGGCGCGAAGGACAACATCGCGAGGTCTCTAAACCAGCGCGGCTGCGAGGTGACGATCTATCCGGCGGACACGAAGGCAGATGAGATCCTCGGGACGAACCCGGACGGCATCATGCTCAGCAACGGCCCTGGGGATCCCAAGGAATGCACGGAAATTATATCAGAACTTAAGAAATTGGCAGACAGCAATGTGCCGATTTTTGCGATCTGCCTCGGGCACCAGCTGATGGCGCTCGCGAACGGCGCGGATACGCACAAGATGAAGTACGGGCATCGCGGCGGCAACCATCCGGTGAAGGACCTCTCGACCGGCAGGGTCTACATCTCATCGCAGAACCACGGCTACGTCGTGGACACCGACAAGCTTGATAAAAATGTCGCTGTCCCGGCCTTCGTGAACGTCAACGACGGGACGAACGAGGGGCTCTCCTATGTCGGCAAAAATATATTCACGGTTCAATTTCACCCTGAGGCCTGCCCCGGGCCGCAGGATTCGGCATATTTGTTTGACAAATTCATAGCGATGATGGGAGGGAGAGCAGATGCCTAGGAACATGGACATAAAAAAGGTTATGGTGATAGGCTCGGGCCCCATCGTCATCGGACAGGCGGCGGAGTTCGACTATGCGGGGACGCAGGCCTGCCGTTCCTTAAAGGAGGAGGGCATCGAGGTTTGCCTCGTGAACTCGAACCCCGCGACCATCATGACCGACAAGCAGATCGCGGACGAGGTCTACATCGAGCCGCTCACGATCGACGTCTTAAAGGAGATCATAATAAAGGAAAAGCCGGACAGCATCCTCCCGACCCTGGGAGGACAGGCGGGGCTGAACCTCGGGATGGAGCTCGCGGAGTCGGGGTTCCTTGAGGAGCAGGGGGTAAGGCTCATCGGGACGACCGCCGAGACGATATTCAAGGCCGAGGACCGGCAGGCGTTCAAGGACACGATGGAAAAGATCGGCGAGCCCTGCGCGCCGTCCCAGGTCGTCCATTCTGTCGAGGAGGGCATAAAATTTACGAACACGATAGGCTACCCTGTGGTGCTGCGCCCGGCGTTCACGCTCGGCGGCAGCGGCGGCGGCATCGCGCACCACGAGCAGGAGCTTGTCGACATCCTGACAAACGGGCTGCGCTTAAGCCGTGTCGGCGAGGTCCTAGTCGAGAGGTGCATCGCGGGCTGGAAAGAGATAGAGTACGAGGTGATGCGCGATGCGATGGGCAACTGCATCACGGTCTGCAACATGGAAAACATCGACCCGGTCGGCGTCCACACCGGCGACTCGATCGTCGTCGCGCCGTCCCAGACGCTCGGCGACAAGGAATACCAGATGCTCCGCAGCTCGGCGGTAAACATCATAAATGAGCTTAAGATCACAGGCGGCTGCAACGTGCAGTATGCCTTGAACCCCGATTCTTTCGAGTACTGCGTCATCGAGGTGAACCCCAGGGTATCGCGCTCGTCCGCGCTCGCGTCGAAGGCGACGGGCTACCCGATCGCTAAGGTGACGGCGAAGATCGCGCTGGGCTACACGCTCGATGAGATAAAGAACGCTATCACGCGCAAGACCTACGCGAGCTTTGAGCCGATGCTCGACTACTGCGTCGTGAAGATCCCGAGGCTCCCGTTCGACAAGTTCATCACCGCAAAGCGGACCTTAAGCACCCAGATGAAGGCGACCGGCGAGGTCATGAGCATCTGCGACAACTTCGAGGGGGCCCTGATGAAGGCGATACGCTCGCTCGAGCAGCACGTCGACTGCCTGCAGTCCTACGATTTTTCGAAGCTCTCCGACCCGGAGCTTGGGGCGCAGCTTCGCGTAATAGACGACCGGAGGATCTGGGTCATCGCCGAGGCAATCCGGCGCGGTTTTTCATACGAAAAGATTCACGCGGCGACGATGATAGACTGCTGGTTCATCGACAAGATCGCGATTTTGGTGGAGATGGAGAAACGCCTGCAGGCGGAGGAGCTTACACCGGAGCTTCTGCGCGAGGCGAAGAGGATAGAGTTCCCGGACAGCGTCATCGCGAGGCTTTCAGGAAAGACCGAAAAAGAAGTATTCGACATGCGAAAGGCGAACGGCATCACCGCGGTGTTCCGCATGGTCGACACCTGCGCGGCGGAGTTCGAGGCGCAGACGCCGTACTACTACAGCGTCTTCGGGAGCGAGAACGAGGCGAAGGAGACGCACCCCGAGAAGAAAGTGCTCGTCCTGGGCTCCGGCCCGATCCGCATCGGGCAGGGCATCGAGTTCGACTTCTGCTCCGTCCACTGCACCTGGGCTTTTGCCCGCGAGGGCTGGGAGACCGTCATCGTAAACAACAATCCCGAGACCGTCTCCACAGATTTCGACATCGCGGACAAGCTCTACTTCGAGCCGTTGACCGCGGAGGACGTCGAGGCGATCGTCGAGGTCGAAAAGCCCGACGGGGCCGTGGTGCAGTTCGGCGGCCAGACCGCGATAAAGCTGACCGAGGCGCTGATGAAGATGGGCGTGCCGATCTTGGGGACGAAGGCGGAGGACGTCGACGCGGCGGAGGACAGGGAGCTGTTCGACCGCATCCTCGAGCAGACGAAGATCCCGCGCGCAGCAGGAGGCACGGTATACACTGCCGAGGAGGCCAGGGAGGTCGCGAACCGCCTGGGCTACCCGGTGCTCGTGCGCCCCTCGTACGTGCTCGGCGGGCAGGGCATGAGGATCGCGTTCAACGACGCGGAGATAGAGGAGTTCATCGGGATCATAAACCGGATCGCGCAGGATCACCCGATCCTCGTGGACAAGTACCTTGAGGGCAAGGAGATCGAGGTCGACGCGGTCTGCGACGGCACGGACATCCTGATCCCCGGCATAATGCAGCACATCGAGCGCACCGGCATCCACTCGGGCGACAGCATCTCGGTCTACCCGGCGCACTCGATAAGCGACAAGGTAAAGGACACGATCGTCGAGTACACCAAGCGCCTCGCCAAGGCGCTCCACGTCGTCGGGATGATAAACATCCAGTTCATCGCGATGGGCGACGACGTCTACGTCATCGAGGTCAACCCGCGCTCGTCGCGGACCGTGCCCTACATCAGCAAGGTCACGGGGATCCCGATCGTAGACCTCGCGACGAAGGTCATAATCGGCAACACGATAAGGGGACTCGGCTACGAGCCGGGGCTTGCGCCGGCGGCGGACTACGTCGCGATAAAGATGCCGGTGTTCTCGTTCGAAAAGCTCCGGGGCGCGGAGATAAGCCTGGGGCCTGAGATGAAGTCGACGGGCGAGTGCCTTGGCATCGCGAAGACCTTCAACGAGGCGCTCTACAAGGCGTTTCTCGGCGCGGGCGTCCAGCTCCCGAAGTACAAGCAGATGATAATGACCGTCAAGGACACCGACAAGCCGGAGGCGGTCGGCGTGGCGAAGCGGTTCGCGGCCCTGGGGTACAAGATCTACGCGACGCGCAGCACCGCGAAGTACCTGCAGGAGCACGGCGTCGACGCGCTGCGCGTCAACAAGATCACGCAGGAGTCGCCGAACGTCATGGACCTGATCCTCGGCCACAAGATAGATTTGGTCATCGACACCCCGACGCAGGGCAACGGCGACAAGACGCGCGACGGCTTCCTCATCCGCCGCAACGCTATCGAGACCGGCGTCTACTGCATCACCGCGATGGACACGGCGAACGCGCTCGCGCTCTCGCTCGAGACGGCGGGCGGCAAGCTCACCCCGGTGGACATCGCGACGGTGAAGAACGTGTAGATGCGAAAATTAAATCTAGATTTAAAATCGAGTAGGAGGCGGCTTGCCCGAATCCTACTCGTCGCGCGGGTTCGCGCAGCCGATAGGCTGCAGATTTCATCTGCGTACCCTGCGCATAAGAAAGTCGCATCCAGATTTAACTTTTCAGGGTGCGACTTTTATTAAATCCTGATTTAATTTCGCTGAGCACTAGCCGTTGTCCCAAGCCTGTGCTTTTCAGCCTGCCGTTGCCGACCGGTCGAGAGCGTCGCGGAACTTGCTTGTGATCCGGGAGAGCTCCTTGTCCGGGACGAACTGCTTTATCGTGTCCTCGTCGACCGCGATGCGGTTGTCCATGGTCTTCATGATGTCCACGATCTGCACTTCGCGGTAGTCGCGGCTCTGGCTGAGGTCGAAGATCTTGTTGTCGGAGAGCCGGAGCACGACCGGGCGCATGAAGTCGTCTGGGTTCTCGACGAGGATGATGCCCTTGTCGCCGGTCGAGAGGTCGACGCTCGCCGCGCGCGGGACGATGTGGATGCAGTTTGCGAGCACTGAGACCGTCTGCGGGTGGTAGAGCTTCTTGTCCTTGGAGAAGGTGCGCATTGCCATGATCTCGGACATCGGCTCGTGGCCTACGTTCATCGCCGTCATCTGGTCGAAGTGGTCGGCGACGCGCAGCACCTGCACCATGAACTTCAGGTCATCGTCAGGCTTCATCTGGAGCTTGTCCGGATAATTTGAATATATGTAGGCCCGCATCAGCGCAAGCGCGCGCGGGAAGAACTCGAAGTCGCTCTCGAAGATGTTCAGGTACTCGAGGCCGCGCTCAAGCGCGTGCTGGACGAGATCCTCATCACCAGGCTCGAGGTCCATGCCCTTCTCTAGGATCGGCTTGGGGACGTAGCCGTAGCCGATGTCGTAGAGCAGGGCGGCGGCCACCATGACCTGCTGCTTCTGGTGCGTGTAGCCCATATGGCTCGTCATCATCGCTATGAGGATGGCGGTGCTGATGGCGTGCTTGTACATGAAGTCCTCGCCGCTGCGGAGGTT